>JAQQAM010000296.1 GCA_028532905.1 Spirochaetales bacterium | reverse complement strand
CAGAGGATATCTGATAAGCAATACCTTTACCCTCAACTGGACCTCAGATGACGAAAACCTGGGGGGGTACAGTTACAGATTTATCTTTCTGGGTGAAGATATAGATTTCATTGATCCGTCTAAACTGGATCTGCCTTCTCCCCCGGATACGGTACAGACCGTCAGCTCCGGAGTGCAGTACAACAACAGAGACAACGGCCACTGGGCTCTCTCGGTCAGTGCCTTTGATGATGTGGGAAACAAGAGCGAACCAGCCATACTTCTGTTCAGAACAAACAAGTATATTCCCGTGACATATATCTCTGATGTGCGAACCGAAAAAGATGAGCTGGAACGGGTTGTTCTAACCATTATCGGACGGGGATTCTCTGTCGGCGGAGAGATCAGACGAATAGTCATTGATAAAGACGGTCAGGCGCCCTGGGACTATGAATACGGAAGAGATTCCTTTGATGTCAGAACGGACCGGATCATTGACGGTCCTGCAGTCGAAGTCTTTGAAGAAGGGTTCTACAGAGTCGGAGTTGAACATCCTGAGAGGGGATTTGCCTTTTCCCAGGGCAGACTCAGACTGGATTCCACAGGGACAGTCCGATTTGGAGATTTCTCCTATGACTACAGAACCTTCTGGCTGCCGGCAGAACTCAGCAGACGGATATTCAACCTGAACAGTCTTGGTTTCTATCTACTGATGGCAGTGCTGATCAGTATCTGTATGATTTCCATATGGCAGATAAACAGGATTATCAGTGAAACCAGAAAACTGGAAGAGGATGTGGAGTCCATTATTTCGGGAACACCTTTCAGAACAGAACTCAAAAAAGAGAGGATGAAGAGTATGAGACAAAGAGGAATGGGTTTAAGACTTAAGTTCACATTAGCCCTGTTAACTTTGATTCTGGCAGTTATTCTGCTCATATCCATATTTCTTGGCAATTATATGATCAATACTCAGAAAAAGAATCTTTCTGAAGGACTGTATGATAAAAGTGCTCTGCTTCTTGAAACGCTGACTACAAGTGCAAGGACCTATCTGCCCACACAAAACAGACTGGAACTGGGGCTTCTCCCCAATACCATCAGAGCGATGGATGAAGCCATCAATACAACCATAACCGGTCAGGGAGCGAATGATCCGGACAACTTCGGATACATCTGGAGTTCAAATAATGAAGAGATTGAGAAATACCAGAGCTTTCCGGACAGGATATCTGTTTCTTCTGCAGAATACCCGGCTTCCTGGTCAACCGGCACAATTGAAACATTTGAGAACAGTTACAGAGAAGAGGATCAGTTCAACTTTTCGGAATACAGGGAAGAGGACAGAGATCTGATCTATGAACTGCTCTCAGAAGCCGGACGGATCAACCGTTTTGAACCGGGAGTGACTGTTCTGGACGATTATCTGACAAGGGAAGTAGAGTCTCTGGAAACAGAAATCAACAGCAGAGCCGTTGAACTGATCGGAGATCAGAGCAGTCAGCTGGACCAGCTTTCAGAAGACGCCGTACGTCTGGCACTCCGTGGAGACTCAGCGTCCCTGGAGGAACTGGCCGTTATCCAGGAAACCATCAGCCGTATAGAAACCGAAATCAATGATAAATTGAATACGATCTCAAACATTGTACAGACCTATCCTGAGTTCAATATTGAAACACTATCGGACGAGAATCTGGTTTATACATTTTACAAACCTGTGGTCTACAGAAATAAAGGTCGGGACAGCTACTTCAGAGGAATTGTCCGGCTGGATGTTTCAATCAACAGTATTCTGGAAGGGATTATTGAAACTCAGAACAACATCATCAGAATTACGGTGATAATCTCTCTTTTAGCTCTGGCCGGGGGTCTTTTCGGGGCTCTCCTTCTGGCACAGACAATGATTAATCCCATCAGAAAACTTGTTGAAGGTGTTGCCAGAGTCAGAGACACACAGGATAAATCAAAACTCAAGGACTATACCATCCAGACGGGGACAAGAGACGAGCTCTTTGAGCTGGCAACAACATTTAATCAGATGACCGAAGGTCTTGTGGCAGCTGCTGTGGCCAATAAATCTCTTATCCTCGGTAAAGAAATTCAGAAAAAGTTTCTCCCTCTGGATCCTGTTCCTCAGGCTGACAGGAAATATACAACCGGTGAAGAAGAAAATGACCGCGTTCATTTTTTTGGTTATTATGAAGGTGCCAAAGGTGTTTCCGGGGACTATTTTGACTTCAAGAGACTGGATGACAAACACTATGCCATTATTAAATGTGATATTTCAGGAAAAGATATACCTGCATCACTCATCATGGTGCAGGTAGCGACACTCTTCAAGGACTATTTCTCCAAACTCGACATCAGAAGAGATGGAATCCATCTGGAACGGCTTGTGAATAATATCAATGACCTGATTGCCCAGATTAACTTTCAGGGAAAATTTGCGGCTCTTATTGTTACGGTTATCAATATAGAAACTGGAAAATGCTGGATCTGCCATGCTGGTGATAACATATTCTACTATTACGACGGGACAAAAAAACAGGTGGTCAAGAAAGAGATGGACCCTTCTCCGGCTGCGGGCGTATTCCATACAGACACGATTGGAGACACATCATTTAAGCAGATTAATCATACCCTGAAAAGTGATGATATCCTGTTCCTCTTTACAGACGGAATAGAGGAGGCCAAGCGTACCTTCAGAACAGAAGACCTCAAGATCATCAAGTGTGACGGCAGCTGTGATTCCTCTCTTCTGGGAGATGAGAAATTTGTCAGTCATGAAGAGGGGTCTGACAATGAAGAACTCGGACTTGCCAGAATAGAAGAGATTATGGATGCGGTTCTGAAGAAAAAAACCTATCAGATCTTTCAGTATCATCAGCCCAACAAGGACATAAAACTCTCATTTGATTTCAGCAATGGATCCGGGGAAATCAAAGATACGGTTCTGGCGCTCATATCAGTGGAGAAAGTATTCCGTATTTATCCGGATCCCAATGCCGGTCCTGATGACAGAATTCGAATCGACAACAAGGTAGATGAATATCTTAAACAGCATTTTGATCAGTACCGTGAGTATTTTAAATACCCGGTTCCTGATGAGGATTACCCTGAGTACACATACTACACTCATATGAAGGAAGATCCACAGTATGATGACCTCACGATACTGGGAATCCATAAGAAGTAATGGGATTTTACTGTGAAAGCTGTGGAAATGAAGTCAAAAGAAACAGCGATACCTGTCCGACCTGCGGTGTGCGCTTTAAAGCGGTAAAATGCCCGTCCTGCGGATATACAGACAAAGCGGAACTGTTCAAAGCAGGCTGTCCCGTCTGTTCATACATGGCTCCGGAAGAGAAAATAGAAATTCGTGACCCGGACCCCGGAAAAAAAAGGGGCGGCCCTTTTCTCCATACTGTCCCGGCCGCCGCCTTCTGGGCTTCCGGAGCGGCACTTCTTCTGCTTCTGATGATTCTGCTGAAGGTTTTCCTAGAATAGAAATCCGAGATTCAGCCCGGCAGCAAAACCCTCATCCGGGCCATCTTTCATCTTCTGAATCATACCGAAAAGACTGATGTACATGGGCGAATCAGGAATATAAGCAAAGCCTTCCACACCCGTCTGCATAATAGTTTTATTCCCTCTGTAGGAAGGAAAAAATAGTGCTGTAGAAAATCCAGCTCCCAGAAAATCATCGGAAAAACGGACACCCCATTTTACAGAACCTGTAAGATCATATTCTCCAGCAATACCGAACGATCCCAGAGGGGAAAGGGAATAAATAAATTCAGGACTGAATATAAAACTCCATTGTTCAACATCAAACTGAACAGGCAGGAAAAATGAGAACCCCGAAGGATCCCTGACCAGTGCGTTCTGTACCTTCTGCCCCAGATCGTTCACCGCACCCTTATAGGAGCCTCTGATACCCCCGGTAAGGTGAAAAAAGTTGTTCCCCAGAATGTAGACTTTCTGAGAACTGTTGATTCTCAGAGAGGGCTCTCCCGATTCATTGACAAAGGCGACTTCCCCCTCGAAAGCGGCTTCCCATCGGACAAGGGGTGAAAAGCGCAGGAAAAAACTGAAGGGCAGACTGTAATCTCCGGAGCTTTCATTTTCAATTTTCTTTTCCAGAGTAAAAGACGATCCGAACTGAAATCCTCCTGGAAACAGTAATTGAGCGGAGGGAGCCAGAATCAGACCGGATGCTCCGCTGAAATAACTGGCCGGTATTCTGGAATAGGTCCTGTCCAGGGTCAGGGAGTACAGTTCCCCGGGACTCATCTGAAGAGTATATTCTCCATCCTTCAGATCTCCGCCCATGGGGTCTTCTCCGTCCCAGCGGAATACAAAGGGGTAAATATTTTTTACCGGCGTCAACTGATATTCACGGCCGGTGCTGTTGTCTGACAGTACCGCTGAGAAATGGGATTCGCTGTCCAAAGTGTTCAGATAGAAGATTTGCCTGTAATAGGCAGGATCACCGGGATTGACTGCCAGGTAAACCGGCCGGGAAGGGCGTTCCGCCATTAGGTTTGTGCTGCCCGTTTGTGTATGACTGCCGGTCTCTGCCGGTTTATCTTTGTAATAGACATGTACAGTCGTTCTGTAGTCTTCTTTAACATTGACCCAGAATGAAAAATCCCTGTACCCCGGCTTCTCGAGTTTCACTCGTATATAGCCGTTTGATACATCATTGCTTTCAAAAGGAGTCCGGCCTGATTCAATGTCAAAAAGAAAAACCTTCACATATTCAATATCCGTAATAATCTCAAGTCCCCTGGAAAATTGAAAAACAGTCCCGTTGTTGTTATCTTCCTCTTCCAGACGGGGAGGGCGCTCATAATCCAGCTTTTTGCTCTGTTCAATAACCAACTGGGGAGATCCGGCATCCTGTCCCCAGGAGTGGAAGGGACAGAGCAGAAACAGTGACAAAACGGTGACAGTGAAGAGTAATGTTTTTGAATATATACAGTTTCTTAAAATTGTTTCTCTTTTCAATTCGCCCGGCCCATCCGATATTAAGAATAATGAAAGTATTTAAATACAGTATAATTCTATTATTATTTTTTTCACAGTTCTTGTATAGTCAGAGTTCACTATTTGATAATGATGAGAACAGCAGTACAGATGCGGAAGAAGATTCCCGGGAATACAGCGAGCTGCCGGGAGGATACAGAAGCATAGATCTGGGTATGGATTTTGAAAAGGTTAAAGAGCTTCTGTTGACGGAGCCCCGTTTTGACTTCCGTGGAGATCCGGACGTTTCCATACAGAAGAAAGGAGACCAGTCCCTTATAAGCAGCAAAGGAAGAGCCTTCATCGATCAGGGATTTTTCCAGTTTAATGAGAATAGCCTCTATCTGATAATACTGAACCTGGACCGGGAAAGAATGGACTTTTATTCAGTACAGAAAACACTGACTGACAAGTACGGGGATCCTGATGATCTATCTCCTGAAGGCCTGTTCTGGAGAAATGATTCGGTTCAGTTCAGCCTTGAATATCCTCTCACATTGAAATATCTTGACCTTCAGGTATTCAATTCCTTTATAGAAGAGGATGTGAGACTGAAAAGTTTTCAGGAAATTTCACGAACGGAATTTCTGGAGGATTTCTAATGACTATAAACTCAGGGTCAATCCGACATCTGATCTTGCTTGGAGCACTCCTACTGCTGGTATCCTGTCCGGCAGACAATAGAGAGTTAAAAGAGATATCCATTGGAGATAATACTCTCCTGGTCGAAATTGCGGATACTCCGGAAACCCGGGCTGCCGGTCTGATGCACAGAAAAGATCTCCCTTCGGACAGGGGAATGCTTTTTATTTTCGAACAGGAACAAAGAATGTCCTTCTGGATGAAAAATACACATATTCCACTTTCCATTGCCTATATCAGCAAAGCAGGGGAGATCAAGGAAATTTATGATATGACGCCTTTGTCTGAAAAACCTGTGCCCTCAAGACACTCCGTACTGTATGCACTGGAAGTCAATAAAGGCTACTTTGAAGAAAAAGGCATAGCCCCTGGAGACAGGGTTCAGTTTTCCTTCTGAGACTCTTTTTTAATCTCTTCAATCAGCTGTTCAGCTTTATCCAGTTCGGCTTCCACTTCCTGTGCCAGGGCGCTGCCTTCCTTATAGAGTTTCAGCTGTTCATCAAAATCAGCCCCTGAGTTTTTTATAATTTCACTTATCTCTTCCAGTCTTTTTATTTTATCTTCAAATTTCATTTTCTTTTCCTTCAATTTTGGCTTTTCTGGTTCCGTCTCTGAACTGGAGGCTGACAGAATCCCCCTGTTTCAGCTGAGATGCGGAACTGATCAGTCTGTCATCACTGTAAATCAGAGGGAAACCTCTGGCCAGGATATTATCCGGGGATACAGACTGGACCGTTTCTGTCATGACGGCAGCTGCAGACCGCCAGTGTGCAATTTGATCCATCAGGTTTCCCTCGGTTTCAAGCCTCCAGAGATCTATCCCCTGTCTGAAAGATTGAATGTTTGCGGTCAGGGACTCTGAGAAGACCTCAGGCCGGTACAGTGAATAGCGCCAGCGGCTTCTTTCAACACTTCTGTCCAGGGCATCTGCAAGATCTTCCTTAAGCTGCTTAATCTTCAAACCCAGTTCCATCATTGGTTCTGATACAATTTCCGCCGCGGCAGAAGGAGTGGGGGCTCTCATATCAGCTGCAAAATCTGACAATGAAAAATCAATTTCGTGTCCCACACCGCTGATTAGAGGAATTTCTGAAGCAGCCACAGCCCTGACAACCTGTTCCTCACTGAATGACAGAAGATCCTCCAGAGAGCCT
>JAQQAM010000295.1 GCA_028532905.1 Spirochaetales bacterium | reverse complement strand
ATCTAGGTTTTTGATATCAACGACGAACGATCCGTGGACTCCATGTCCTCTGCCGGAGATGTGATAAAAGAAGCCATCTATGCTATTGAACAGCGCTATTCCCAGAAAGGGGATTTTACAGGTGTTCCGTCCGGCTTTGATGACCTTGATTCCATGACAACGGGGTTTCAGAAATCGGAAATGGTAGTTATCGGAGCCCGACCTTCTGTAGGTAAAACCGCATTCGCACTGACACTGGCCGCCAATATTGCCATCAAGCAGAAGATTAACTGCGGCTTCTTTACCCTGGAAATGACCACTCTGTCGGTTATGCAGAGACTTCTTTCCCTGCAGGCCAACATTAATTCCAACAAGATCAGAACCGGTCTGCTCAAACCTTCTGATTTTAACAGTCTCACCGATGCTGCCAGCAGTATTTATGATTCACCTCTGTGGATTGATGATACACCCAATATGAAACTTCTGGATCTGAGGGCTCAGGCACGGCGTATGGTGAGCAAGCATGATGTAAAGATAATCTTTATTGATTACCTTGGTCTTATTACCTTTGAAGACAAGAGGATTCCCCGTCATGAACAGATGGCGGAAGTCAGTCGTTCCCTCAAGGCTCTGGCCCGTGAGCTGGATATTCCCGTTATTGCTCTGTCTCAGGTAGGCCGTCAGACTGAGGGGAAAGCCCCCGGTCTTGCCGACCTCCGGGAGTCCGGTGCTATTGAGCAGGATGCGGATATGGTTATGTTCCTCCACAGAGACAGAGGGATTGACAATCAGGAGGGAACCCCTGAGAATATAGAAACAGAGCTGATTATTGCCAAACAGAGAAACGGTCCTGTAGGTGTCGTAAAAATGGCCTTTATTCCCCATTTTACCAAATTCGTTCCTCTGGCGCACAGCAGTTAGGGAGTGTGTTATGACGTTTATTGAAAACTATAATCTTGATGAAATCAAAAACGAAGTTGAAGAGGTTACCTACGCAGAACTTGAGAAACAGCTGAATGCCATTCCTGATGAAGATATCTGTAAATGTGTGGACTGTGTTCAGGATATGGCCTGTTTCGCCCTGAATCAGATTAAACCCCGCTATACAGTGTCTCTGCTGGGCAGTCTGTTTACAAGAGTTGAAACCGAAGCACTTATTGAAGACATTGAAACCGTCGTCGGAAGTGCCATAGAAAAGATCAGTCAGAATCCGCTTCACAGCAAATCCTGAAAAAACTTAATTATTCTGATTTAAACTGCCTGAATGGTAAAAACCCTTTTGCCGGATCTGAAATCCGTCAAAAGGGTTTTTTTATGGAATCCTAATAGTGCAGATACCCAGCGAAGGGAATTTATTCTTCAGGAGCTGCCAGAGTTTTGACTGAATAGCTGCTGCGTACAGCTTTGCCGGTGGTCGTGGAGAAGCTGTTGATCTTCTCTGCGGCAGACCTGTCGCTGACAATGGGCCTGGAGTCTGTTTCATTGTTGATCGCAATCCAGGTGCCGTCATTCAGCATATAGTAGTCGAGGATTTTCTTCCCCTTCTGAGGATCAAAGAGGGTCAGAGATCCGTCACTGTTGATAATGTACAATACGGAGCGGTGGTAATACATACTGTCTATGTTTTTATCGTAGCTCCAGCTCCGTTTCTGGGTACCCCTTATTCTGATGATATCCCTGCCGGTAATACTTCCGTAGAGAGTCGGAGTATAGGAAGCGGAATCCACTGTCAGTATGGAGTTGATCCATTCTCCCGGTTTGCTGTAGACCAGGGTCTCTTCTGCAGGATCGTCTTTTTTATGACTTCTTATTTCGGTGGAAACTGTCCCGTCAGATCTCAGTTTGAGTCCGGCTGTGTAGATTCTGCTGCCGCTCTGGGGACTGATTATATTGTAGATAAGGAAGCGGTTGTCTTCAAAGGGAGTAATCTCTCCGGTACCCAGTTCGACGGTTATAAGGGGGTTCTGACGGGTCTTCATCAATGATTTTCCGGCAAGCAGGGTTTCGTCATCCAGAAAGTTCAGACTGACCATACCCAGGGCGGAAAATCCGAATTCCCTGATTCCCGTCTGTAAATTACTCAATGTCGCCTCACCGCTGCTTTCCAGTGCCAGAACCTGATTGTTGCGAATCCTGACATCCTTCAATGCCGTATTGTAGCTGTCGTTCTCTCCGGTCACTCTATTGTTCTCCGGGTCATACAGGACATATCCCTTTCCGTTGCTGTCGCTGGACCAGATGAGGAGTTTGCCATTCTCATAGCTCTCCATTTTTGTTGTTCCCGAAAGGGGTGTTTTGGCTGAAACCATGGTAATGTCATTCAGCCGGCTGGTGCTGTAGTTTCCGCTGGCACCGAAAAAGCGGCTTGTCAGGGTATGGAGTTCTGATTCACTCAGTATAAAGAGGGTGTCCCCGTTAAACTCAATATCCTGAATCATGGCCAGTTCATTCTTCTTGTAAATCACAGGCTTCCGTGTTTCCTTATCCAGATTCCAGATATTACCCGTTGCATCAGAGAAGAACACCCTGTTGTCTATGGATGCCGCGGCCCGAAAGGTGCCGGATATTCGGAAAAAACCTGTGTCAGCCGCCATATCGTCCAGTATGCGGTTTGTATTGTTCAGATAGTTCTCAGTAGCCAGAGGTGTAAAATAGGCTCCCCTGGTGGCATTATGGCTGATGCGGAGCCGGCCGCTGTCAGAGACTCTGATCAGGGAAACAACGCCTGTCTTCTGGTCAATTGAGTAAGCTCTCAGATTCTCCACAGTCAGAGCATCCTTAACGGCACCGCTGAGACGGTCAATCAAAAAAAGGGAGTTGTCCTTTCTGGCCAGAATATAACGTTTTCCTTCGGTCTGGAGAACTTCTATATCCCTTAAATCTTCCATGGTGGAGGTTTCATTCTTAAGGGAAGATGTTCTGATATCATAATACCGGAAATAACCGGAATTGCTGTAGGTCATTATTGTGGATTCGGTAGACCCGATGTATCCGTAGCTGAACAGGCCGTTCAGCCGTTTCAGGTAGGAGTACTCCCGTCCGGTCTGGCTGTCGTACAGTACAATACTGGGACTTCCTACACGGGCGACAAAAAGGAACCTCCCTTTTCCGGAATAGTCAAACTGAATGGGTCTTGTATCCAGAGTCTTGGTGAACAGATTTTTACCGCTTTTCCAGTTCCAGACAGACAGAGCGCTGTAGCCGGGTCTGTTCACAAGCACCGCCAGTTCTGTTTTTTCAGGATGGAGCTTGATTTCGATGCTCCCTTTCAGTCCTGTATTGAGCTGATATTCCA
Organism: Spirochaetales bacterium; assembly: GCA_028532905.1. GTDB lineage: Bacteria > Spirochaetota > Spirochaetia > DSM-2461 > DSM-2461 > Oceanispirochaeta. Next base: position 2,529 of record JAQQAM010000295.1, on the reverse strand, counting down.
GTTTGTCCTGCTCAAGGTCCCAGATATTGATCAATCCCGATTCATCTGCAGACACAAGGGAATTAGACTGTTCATGGTAGGAGAGGGCACCCACAGACTTGTTATGCCCTGAATCAATTATCATTCTCTGGGCCGGAAGAAGGACGGCGGTCAATAACAGGGTTGTAAAGGCAATTTTAAATTTAATCATGTATCAGTTCCTCGAAAAAAAGAGTATGTCATTCATGGTCGCAAAAATAATCAAAGCAAAGACAATCATAGTGCCCAGCATCTGATAACGGTAGAGTAGAGCAGGGTTGGGTTTTTTTCCAGTCAGTCCTTCGGCAAGAAACAGAAGAATCTGTCCGCCGTCCAGAACAGGGATCGGTAAAAGATTCATAATAAAGAGAGCTATATTGATCAGGCCGATAAACCGGAAAAAACTCAACAGCCCTTCTCCGATGCCGGCTTTGAATCCGGAGAACGCAAGATCTCCGGTCATATAGGTGATTCTCAAGGGACCGGATACGGCCGACTGCAGATTGATACCCCGGAACAGGAGTCCCAGTCCTTTTATGGAGTTCCTGCTGGTGTCCCAGGCTTCTGTCACTCCCTCTTTAAAGGAACGGAACAGCTGGAAGGGGGGAGTCCGGACTGTCTGATAGTCAAAGAGAATACCGCTGGCTGCCGGATCAATCCCTTCCGGGAAATCCATTACAATATTTTTTCCATTACGGATCAGGACCATGGACCGGATCATTTCCCCTTCAGACAAAGAAGCTGAAACGTCCAGTGCGTGGGATATTTTCCGGGAGTTCACTTCGGCTATCCGGTCACCGGGAAGAACACCCGATGATATCAGTTCTGAATCATCACTGATCTCCCTGATTACCGGATCTATCCAGGGAAAAATTCCCAGGTATCCCGCGCCGCTGTCTTTGTTAAGCTCCGGCGTTACTTCAAGATTCACCAGCCGGGAGCTTCTCAGTACGGTTAAGGCAAGCTCTTTATCCGGATTGACAACAATCATCTCCTGAAGCTGGTCAAAGCGGTTAATCTCTTTGCCGTTTACGGCTTTGATCAGGTCACCGCTTTCAAGGCCAGCCGTATCTGCAGGATAATCAGACCGGTCGGTATATTCTGAAGCCAGAACAATCTGTGAGGGGTAATAGTGTATCTTATACCCCACAAAGCTGATGACAAAGAATATGAGAACGGCAAAAATCAGATTCATCACAGGACCGCTTAAGGACACAAGTATCCTTTTCCACCAGCTGGCGGCATACATGTCGCCTTCATTGCTGTCCAGGGTTCTGGCTTTGCTTTCCCAGGCTTGAATCATGGCCTGTTCACCCTGCATTTTACAGTAGCCTCCCAGAGGAAAAAGAGAGATTCTGAATTCCGTATCTCCCCATTTTCTGGCAAAAAGGATCTTGCCCCATCCTATAGAGAAGGCCTCTACTTTGATTCCCGAGAGTCTAGCTGCCATAAAATGTCCGGCTTCATGGATCACAACCACAATGGAGAGACCCATCAGTCCGAATAGTATTTTCATTATAGTCATAGGCTGATATTCCTGATAAATTCTTCTGCTGTTGTTCTGGCTCTGGCATCGCTGGAGAGAATCTCTTCAACGCTGTAATTCTGTTGGCTCCAGTCACTCTGGAGGGTGTGTTCTGTCACCTCTGCAATGGAGCTGTATGATATCCTGTCATTCAGAAAAGCATCCACGGCAATCTCATTGGCTCCGTTGTAGGCGATCGAATAGGCTCCTCTTCTGGCAGCGCAGTCAAAGGCATGTTTCAGCATGGGGAACTTCCTGAAATCCGGTTCCTGGAATTCCAGTACCTTACCGGCCAGGTCCAGAAAGGTCCAGGGCACTTCTTTCATGGCCGGATAAAACAGGGCATCCTGTATGGGGAGTCTCATATCCGGTGCCGAAATTTGAGCATAGAGGGCCAGGTCTTTGGTTCTTATCAGAGAGTGCACATAACTCTGGGGATGAATCAGAACCTTGATTTTATCTATATCAAAATCAAACAGCTGTTGGGCTTCGATGACTTCCAGGCCCTTGTTGGCAAGTGTGGCTGAATCAATTGTAATTTTCGGACCCATATCCCAGGTGGGGTGAGCCAGGGCGTCGGCTTTCGTTATAGATGGAAAATCACTCAATTCCCTGTTTCTGAAAGGGCCGCCTGAAGCCGTAAGGATGATTTCTGATACAGTGCCGGGGGTCCGTTTTTCCATCAGCTTGAAGATGGCTGAGTGCTCTGAATCAACCGGAAGTAGGCGGCAGTTGTTCACAGACGCCAGATGTTTGATCAGAGGACCTGCCAGAACCATGGATTCCTTGTTAGCCAGAGCCAGGTCTATCCCGCATTCAAGAGTCTGTACAGATGGCATCAGGCCGCTGGCACCGACAATGCCGTTTACAACAATGTCAGCCTCGGAATCTTTGATAAGTTCAAGAATCCCTTCCGGTCCTGTATAGGCAATTCTGCTGTTCCCCGGCTGAACACCGCTGAGACACAGCCCGGTACGGGGAAAGTC
>JAQQAM010000294.1 GCA_028532905.1 Spirochaetales bacterium | reverse complement strand
TACTTTCCTGACCAACAGCCAGATGGGTAAAAAAGAATCCATCGAAGACACAGCCAAAGTTCTGGGCAGATTCTATGACGGCATCGAGTTCAGAGGATTCAAGCAGGAAACTGTGGATGCCCTGGCCGCGTCTGCCGGAGTGCCCGTATGGAACGGTCTGACCGACCTGTATCATCCCACTCAGATTCTGGCCGACTTCCTGACGGTGGCCGAGCACTGTGCCAAGCCCCTGAACAAGGTCAAGTTTGTTTATGCCGGGGATGCCAGAAACAATATGGGGAACTCCCTGATGATCGGTGCGGCTAAAATGGGAATGCACTTTGTCGCCCTGGCCCCCAAAGAGCTGTTTCCTTCAGATGAGCTTGTGGCCGAGATGAACGAAATTGCCAAAGAGACCGGGGCTGTTATCGAGCTTCGGGAGGATCTGGACGCCGTGAAGGGCGCCGATGTCATCTACACCGATGTATGGGTGTCCATGGGGGAAGAAGATCAGTTTGAACAGAGGATCAAACAGCTTAAACCCTATCAGGTGAATATGGATATGATCAAAAAGACAGGGAATGACGATGTTCTGTTCCTCCACTGTCTGCCTGCCTTCCACGATCTGGAAACAGAAATCGGCAAGGATATTCATGACAAGTTCGGCCTGGAGTCCATGGAAGTGACCGACGAAGTGTTCAGAAGCAAACACTCTGTGGTTTTTGACGAAGCCGAGAACAGAATGCACACCATCAAAGCGGTTATGGTGGCCACCATCGGTAATCTTTAAGCACTGCTTGTCCGGCATCTGACCGGAAGTATGAATAATAAAGATGTAAGCCTGGGCTCTGGTGCTCAGGCTTTTATTTTCTGGCGTCTCCCCGTCTGCCCGGATCAGCAGCCGGGGTCTGGTCGTAAGCTGTGCTTACTGCTCGGCCATGCATCCGGGGCCTGGGTTTCCAGGGGTTCCGTGCTTGTGCACTGGCTTCCGCCGCCCATCCCTGACGCAGGGGTATTTCAGCGGAACAGTCTCTCCGCATTCCCGTAGGCAATCATCCGTGCCGTATCATCTGGAAGCTGATTCAGCCATTCACGGTCAAAGGAAATAATCGATTCGTAACGCTCCCACTGGGAATTAACCCAGGTATCACTGCCTATGGTGATCCGGTCCGGGTGTCTGAGAAAAAGAGCCTCCCAGTCAGGATCAAGAATACCTCCCGGGGCAATCTCCCGTTCCCGTATGGAAATATCGGTCCAGAGATTTTCATAACGGTCAAACATATCAGATATAACTGAGGGCGGGTCTGACATTCCCGCATGAGCCCAGAGAATCTTCACATCAGGCTCCAGCTCAAATAGTTTTTCCACAGCCTCATGATTTGTATGGACATGGATATACAGATTCTCCTGCACAGCCAGGCGGACAGTCTCCTTAATCATGGGAGAATCGGCATTGGCTGAGCTGTGAATATGAAATTCCCCTATCCCTTTATAGATGGGCCTCTCCAGTCTCTTTACCAGGTAATCCACAATAAAGGGCTTCTGAAACCAGTTTCCCGAGGTCACATCGTTGTGATAGGGCCTGAGAAAGGGGATGATCATGTCAGGAGCTTCCTCGTAAAGCATTCTGGTCCCTTCATCGGGAGAACTGGAGACCAGAGCGGCAACGACTCCGGATTTCCGGAAAAGCTCTATTACTTCAGCCGGTGAGTAGAGACTCCAGGCTGGTTGTTTGTAGTGTACATGGGTATCGATTATAGGCAGTTCGGCAGGGGACGATTCGGCATGGTTCGTTTCCTCATGTGAGTGAGGATGGATCTCCGGATTTAATGTGAACGCTGTCAGAAGCAGTAAAAGTCCTGCAAGAAAAACTGCTCCTGCTGAATTTCTTAATCTTTTATTCATGAATATCCTCCATCTGGTGATGGCTTAAAGCGGTTCAGCAGTATTGATTTCTGTTTAAATAATACTGAAATGATAATATATAAAATAATAAGCCTTTACTAAGTTTTCAAATTTGTCAGACAAGTGCTTTTCTCTTCAGCCCTTTTAATTGTATGCTCTTTGTCGTAACCGTCACAGCGGTCACAAATTAACCTATAACAAACACAAGAGGTTGCCTTATATGAGCAGAGCAGAGAGCGGTCCCCTGGTAAGCATTATCATGGGGTCCAAATCCGACTGGCCCACAATGAAAAACGCGGCAGATATCCTGGAAAAACTGGAGATCCCCTTTGAGGTGGAAGTCGTTTCAGCCCACAGAACTCCCGACAAGATGTTTACCTTTGCCGAAAAGGCAGAGTCCCGGGGTATCGAAGTGATTATCGCCGGCGCCGGTGGAGCGGCTCATCTACCCGGTATGACGGCCGCGAAAACAACCCTCCCGGTTCTGGGTGTTCCGGTGCAGTCCAAAGCCCTCAGCGGTATGGATTCCCTCCTCTCTATCGCTCAGATGCCCGGAGGCATTCCGGTGGGAACCATGTCCATCGGGAACTCGGGGGCCACCAATGCCGCTTTATTCGCCGCCTCTATTCTCTCGGGTAAATATGATGATATTAACAAAGCTCTCAAGGTATTCCGGGAAAACCAGACCCATTCGGTGCTGGATAATCCCGATCCCCGGGAGGAAGGCTGATGAATGTCGGTATTCTGGGAGGAGGGCAGTTGGCCAGAATGCTGGCTCAGGCCGGTAATTCTCTGGGGATGGAGTCGGTCTATTTCTGCCCCGAATCTGATTGTCCAGCCGCCCCTTATGCCCGTCAGAATCAGGCGGCCTATGACGATATAGACGCCGCCGGTAAGCTGCTGGACTGGGCGGATGTGGTGACCTATGAGTTTGAAAACATTCCGGTTCCCCTTGTCCGCTTCTTTGAAGAGAAGGGGAATCTGTATCCCTCTTCCGGCGCCCTGGCCGTTTCCTGCGACCGCCTGAAGGAAAAAACACTGTTTAATACACTGGGAATTGAAACAGCCCGTTTTGCACAGGTTGACAGTTCAGATGATCTGGCTAAAGCCGTCGGGAGTATCGGTCTTCCATCCATTCTGAAAACAAGAAGCGGCGGATATGACGGTAAAGGACAGTCCGTTCTCAGAGCACCTGAAGATGTGGCAGGGGCTTTTGAAGAGCTGGGGCAGGTTCCCTGCATACTGGAATCCATGGTTCCCTTCGATTCTGAACTCTCAGTTATTGCCGCCCGGAGTACTACAGGAGAGAAGGTATTTTATCCTGTCAGTGAAAATCATCACAGGGAGGGCATTCTCCGCCTCTCATTGAGCCGGGAAAACAGTCCCCTTCAGTCCGCCGCACAAAAGATGATTCAGAAAATTCTGGATGAGCTGGATTATGTGGGTGTTCTGGCCCTGGAGCTCTTTCAGGTGGGGGATAAACTCTATGCCAATGAGATGGCTCCCCGGGTTCACAATTCAGGGCACTGGACTATCGAGGGGGCCTGCAGCTCCCAGTTCGAAAACCATATGAGAGCTGTCTGTGGTATGCCCCTGGGAAATGTGACCGTTGACAGGCCCACCGCCATGATCAATATCATCGGAACCCTACCGGAAAGCGGTCTGGTCAAAGAGGTTCCGGGAGCTGTTCTGCACCTTTATGACAAGGCTCCCCGTCTCGGTAGAAAACTGGGACATATCACATTGAGACAGACGGCCTCTACTGCCGGCGAACACAATAATGATATAATCAGACTCCTGCGCATCTGCGGGGAAGAAGATCTTGCCTGTATGCTCTCAGGAAAAGAATAATCCGTCAGAATTAATAACAGATTTATGCAATACTTCCGGAAGTTTTTTTTCGGGAGTATGTGTAAATCATTGCTGTGAATAACAATAAGGGAAAATGAATTAAATTTTGACAAATGGGATAATTAATGCTTTACTATTAATACGAGTGGCGAATTAATAGGATTGTATGTATTTAATAGAAGTTAATATATGTATTAAGTATAATTAAATATCTTTAATACAAGTGGTGAAATAATATGGTTAACAGATCTAATGAACTGAGACAGAACAATAGAGAATGCATACTCCGTGAAATCCTTGTGCAGGAACAGATCTCCAGGCAGGAAATAATCGAAAAAACAGGTCTGGCTCCCAGTACTGTTTCCTCTATTATGAGTGAAATACTGGATGAAAAGATTATTCGGAAATCCGGACAGCTGAGTTCTCCCGGTACAGGCAGGAAAACGGATCTATTCTCCAGAAACGGGAGCCATGTTCAAATACTTGTTCTTAACCTGACATTTGAAAGTAACAGGATTTCCATTGTCGACCTCGAATTGAAGATCAAAGAGGAATGGGATTTTGAAATCCGGGATTATAATCCGGATGCTGTTTCCATCACACTTGAAAAAGAGATTCATAAAGCATTGAACTCCAATAAACTCAATATTCAGTCCATTGTTCTGGCACTTCCTCATTATCCCTATGAAAAGGATTATCTGAGAGAGACAATAGCAGAAAAAACCGGACTGAGAGTCTTCAGCATAAATAATGTGGAAGCTATGGGCCTGTACGACAGTCGGTATTCCTATAAACTTTTCAATTCTCTTGTATATGTTTTTGTCGGGAAGGGGATAGGGTCAGCCTTTTTTAATAAAGGAGAGCTGCTTATGGGTGAAAACGGATATGCTTCCGATCTGGGGCACATTCATATCACCGACAGAGGGTTTGAATGCAGATGCGGACGTCAGGGTTGTCTGGAAACTGTTTCATCAGAAGATGCACTAAGCCGTGCTCTAATGGAGAACACCGGCGGTCAGACATTGCTCAAAGGACAGGAGCTGATTGACGAGATCCAGAAACAGATAGATATGAGGAATCAGGATGTTCAGAACCTTCTTTCTGATGCAGCGTCCTATCTGGCTGAATCCTTTCTGACCCTCATTTCTCTGCTGGATCCTCAGGCCATCATTCTGACCGGCAGGATTACAGCCTTGAATCCTTTTTTCTCCCAGAAGCTTGAAGAATATTTATACAGCAAATCAGGCCGTAGATCAGTGTATGCCAATAAATTGATCTATCAGGATTACCGGGCTGATTCGGCAGTTAAAGGTGCTGCATTATATGCATTTTTGTCCGCATACGGCGGATTGAATAAATAAAGGAGTTTTATATGAAAAGACTGTTGCTAATCGTTTTAATGAGTTCGACTCTCGTTTCTGTTTTATTTGCAGCCGGAGCCCAGGAGGAGGCAGCTTCGGAAGGTCCTGTAACAATTCAGCTTGGAATATCCACAAGAGAGGTGGGAGCAGCCATGCCTGAACTGCTTAAGAGTTTTGAGGCCGCCAATCCCAATATTAAGGTTGAATGGAATAAGGTTCCCGGTGTGCCCAATGATCAGCACACTCTATATGTTACCAATATGATGGCTCAATCCGAACAGCCTGATGTTATGGCTGTAGATGTTGTCTGGCCCGGTGAGTTTATAGCGAATGGCTGGGCTGAGCCCCTGAATGAGTATTTCTCAGACAGTGATCTGGAAGGCTATCTGGATGGGATGATGAACTCTGTTACTCTTGATGGAAAAGCCTATGGTGTTCCCCTATATACAAATGCGATCCATTTCTTTTACAGAAAGGATCTATTGGATAAATACGGTCTGGAAAAACCGGACACCTGGGAAGAGCTGATCGAATCAGCCATGTTTATCACCGAAAAGGAACAGAATCCTGATCTTAACGGTTATATAAGCATGTGGGCTCAGATTGAAGGCCTGTTTATGAATTATCTTCAGTTCATGTGGGGTGCCGGAGGCCAGTTTTTTGACACAAAAGGCAATCCCAGCGTCAATACACCCGAGGCTGTTAAGGCTCTCGAAACCATGGTTGATATGATTTACAAGTATAATGTGGCACCCGAAAGTATCCTTACCTACAAACCCAATGATGCTATGGCTCTTTTCAGACAGGGTAGAGCCGTTTTTATGGTTGTTCAGGATTTTGTATGGCCTATGCTCAATGAGGCTGATTCTCCTGTTAAGGGAAAAGTTGTGATGGACCGGGTTCCCTATTTTGAAGGGCATTCTGATGCCAATACTGTTTGTATGGGCGGATGGATTCTGACTCTCAATCCCTATTCTGAGCATAAAGCGGAAGCCGCTGAGCTGATTCGTCACTTAACCAGTACTGAAAGCGGTATTGTTCTGGGAACGAAATCAGGCTGTATGCCCGCTGTTAAAGGTATGGAGGAAAATGCCGAACTGATCAGTGCGTATCCGATTGCTGAGACACTTTATAAAGATTTCAGTGTAGGAGATGTTCGTCCTTCCGCTCAGGCCGGAAAGAACTATCCCGAGTTGTCCCATATCATGCAGAAAGAGATCCATGCTGCCCTTCTGCAGAAGAAAAGCCCGGCACAGGCAATGGCAGATGCCCAGAAAGCTCTGGATGAGCTTCTTCAGTAGATAATATTTCCGGCAGCTGTAAAGCTGCCGGATAATTTAACCTTTACAATTCTTATTTACAATTCAAGGAGCTCACAATGAATGAAATAGCTCGCCGAAAAATGTTCGGGTTATTTCTTGTTCTACCGGCATTTCTATTTGTTTTTCTCGTTCTTTTTCTGCCGGCAGCCAATACAATTATAAAAAGTTTTACCGAGTTTTCTCCCATGAATCTCCAGCAGAATGATTTTGTGGGATTAAAGAACTATCAGAAAATATTCGGTAATGAAGAGTTCATGGACAGCTTCTTCAATACATTGCACTTTGCAGGTGTATCCGTTTTTTTTGAACTGATTCTGGGACTGGTTCTGGCACTGATTCTGAATAAGGCCCTTGCTTTCCGGGGAGTCATTAGAACGGCTATACTCTTTCCATGGGTTCTGCCTACAGCATTGAATGCCATCATCTGGAGGTGGCTGTTTAATACGGATTTCGGTTTTTTCAATTCTTTCATGAAATCCTTCGGGTTGATTTCCAGGAATATCAACTGGCTGGGAGAGGTCTCACTGGCCATGAACAGTATGATCTGGGTCGCTGTATGGAAAACCAGTTCGTTTATAGCCCTTATTCTGCTCACAGGTCTGCAGTCCATAAATGATGAACTTTATGAGGCAGCTTCCATAGACGGTGCAAGCGGTTTTCAGAAAATAAAGAGCATTACTCTTCCGCTGCTTATACCTTCCATCCTGCTTGCCCTGCTTTTCCGGTCCATGGATGCGCTTCGGTCCTTTGAACTTCCTTTTGCTTTGACACAGGGAGGTCCCGGCGGAGCCACTCAGACTTTGAGTCTCTTCGGATACCGACAGTTTTTTCAGTTTCTCAAATTTGATCAGGGCGCGGCGGTCTCTGTGGTTCAGTTCCTTTTTATTCTTGTACTGGGGCTGATCTATATCAGAGTTCTGAAAGGAGAGCGGGACACATGAAAAAAACACTCTATTATCTGATGATTATTGCCTTGATGATTATTTTCTTTTTTCCGGTTGTCTGGATTTTTCTGACATCCCTGAAAACAACTGGAGAGATATATGCCTGGCCCCCCACATTTATTCCGGAAAACCCTGTTATTGATAATTACAGAACCGTTTTTCTTGAATCAAATCTGGGATTGTATATTGGAAATACTCTGATCATTGCTGTTTTTTCAACTTTCCTGGTCATACTTCTTGCCTCGCTGGCCGGATACGGAATTGCCAGAATACAGTTTAAAGGGGCATCCATCTTTCTTGTCTTCTTTCTGGCCATGTCCATGTTCCCCCAGTTGTCTGTAGCCCCATCTCTGTTTCTGTGGCTCAGGCAGATTAAACTGATCAATAAGTTTCTGGGACTGATTCTTGTTTATACAGGATTATTTACTCCCATTGCCGTGTGGATTTTATCCACCTATTTCAAAACCATCCCGATGGATGTGGAAGAATCTGCGAAGATTGATGGTTGCAGCAGTCTGAGAATACTTTTTCAGATTCTGATTCCACTGGCTTTACCGGGTATGGCTGCTGCGGCCCTTATTGTCGCTATTTTTGTATGGAACGAGTTTCTGCTGTCTCTGATCATTCTGTCAAAAGACACTCTCAGAACAGCTACTGTCGGAATCGCACTGTATCCCGGTGAATATGCATTTCCCTGGGAACTTATAACCACAGCAACATTCCTGGCTGTTCTGCCCCTGGTTTTTGTGCTGTTTTTCTTTCAGAAAAATATCATAGGAGGGCTGACTGCCGGAGCTGTGAAATCCTAGATATGAATAAAATAAAAGACCCCCGGGTCTGAACACAACATGGCCTGTGCCGGGTACCGGTTCAGGTAAGTACCAAGGAGTAAGAAAATGACTGATTTACAAAAAGAGAAATTAATGGCTTTTGCCAACGCACTGGTTGATCAGAAAAAGGCCAGGGTGATTGTCCCGGCACAGGAGGATTCCACCGGATTCTGGTATGGCGGCGGCAATATGGTGGAAGACCGGGACGGTTCATTGTATGTGACCGGACGCTACAGAAATTTTGGTGATTCCAGAACGGGGACCGGTGCCGGAGTCCGGGGACTGGAACTGGCTATTTTCAAGTCGGAAGACAAGGGTGACAACTGGAGTAAGGTTAAATCCTTTTCCAAGAAGGATCTCAATATTGGAGACTGGGAAGTCCTGTCTATTGAGGGGACAGCTTTGAATTTTACAGAAGACGGAGTAGAACTGTTTATTTCTACAGAAAAGCTGAACCGTCCATTTGTTGATGGTTTCAGTGAGTTTCACAAACCGGGAACAGGTTCCTGGACCATTGAGCTTATGAAAGCCGATAAGATTGAAAACCTTTCTGCGGAAAATTACAAAACAGTGCTCCAGTCAAGAGATCCCCGCTGGTTTAATGTTAAAGATCCCTTTCTGGGCAAAAACAGTGCAGGTGATCTGATTGTGGGGTACTGTACCCATCCCTTTAACTGGTCCAGTTCCAATACCGGTTATGTCACAAGAAAAAAGGGATCTGAGGATTTTTCGGAGCAGAATAACACATTTCTGCCCAGAGGATTCTGCTGGGATGTGGGCATTACCAGAGGAACTGCTCTTATGAAGGTTCCTTCTGTCGGTGTTTTTGAGACATCTGATGTCAGTCTGATGTTCTATGACGGGGGAGAGGCTATGCGCTCCTATGAACAGCATGCCAATGCGGTTATCCGCCCCAGAGGGCATTCCTGCGAAGAACTGGGCGGAGTTGCCTGTATAGAGGACGGCAAGCTTGAGTCAGCAGAGAAAATGTCTGTGGCTCTTCCATCCTTTGTATCTCCCTGGGGAACCGGATGCAGCCGTTATGTTGATGTACTGGAAACCGAAGATGGTTTCTACACAACCTGGCAGCAGTCGCAGAAGAACAGTTCCCAGCCTCTGGTTATGACATTTATTTCCAGAGATGAAGCTGAAGAAATATTAAAGTAATTTTGTTGAATCCGGTTTTTTCATCCTTAATGTTGGGAAGACCGGACTTTGCTTCCCCTTAATCAAGCAGATTCTGATTTCCTGTTTTCCGGTACATCAGCAAAGCCCGGAAATACATCTTTATTTTCCCCACAATATCCTTAAGACTCCCCCATACGGGTAATTGAATCTGTGTTAAAATTTTGTCAACCTGTTATGAATAAGAAAAAACACATACTTGAATTAGACTCCCCTGCAGAGGAGTGGAGAGATGCCTGGCCTTCTGGTAATGGAACTGTCGGTACCCTTGTTTCCGGGAATCTGCAACATGAAAGAATAATCGTCAACCATGAAAAGCATTGGCTTTATGGAAAGGTTCAACCTCTACCTGATGTCTCCTTTGCATTGGATAAGGTCCGGGAGCTGGTTGAGGGGAGAGATTTTCAAAAAGCCCATAATTGTCATAGAGATGTCCTCCATGAGGCCGGGTATAAACCTGTCATGTCTGATTATTCACCAGTCTTCACTCTGGAGATCATTGATCAGAATTTTGAATCCTGTTCCTCCTACTCCCGGACACTGAATATGGAAACGGGGGAGTCCGTTGTCAAATGGCAGATTGAAGAGAAACAATATCAGAGGCGTCTTTTTGTGTCCCGGCACAGTGGTAAGATTCACAGTCGTCTTTCGGCAGAGACAGCCGCTTCTTTAAATCTGCTGTTCCGGCTGTCCCCTCTTGCAGAGGAAGCCGGTCATAAGTATCTGGAATCACATAATCTGGTTTTTGAACATGAATCAGGTAAAAATTATCTGATGATCAAAGGTCAAGATATCCGGGATAAATGTTTTGGCGGAGTAATGTCTTTAGATACAGACGGAGACACTGTCACTCAGAATGACGATCTGTACATTCTGAATGCATCGTATGTTGATCTGGAAATAGAGGTCTTTGCCGATTGTGATACAAATTTCTGCTCCTCTTTCCACAATCCCGCTGATTATGATGATGAACTGGCTTCTCATATTCAGATTCATGGTGAGCTGTATCAGCGGCTGGAACTCAATCTTCGTAACAGCGATATGTTGCCCGTTCAGCAGATGTTCGATTACGGCCGATACCTCCTTATTTCAAGTGCCGGCAGTCAGTTGCCTCCCAATCTCCAGGGGCTCTGGAATGGAGACAATCATCCCATCTGGAACTGTTTCTATATGCTTAATGAAAATGTACAGATGATGCACTGGCAGATTCTGCCGGGCAACATGCCCGAACTAATGCATTCTCTTTTTGAGTATTATGAAGCTTTGATTGATGATTTCAGAGAAAATGCCCGTAAACTCTTTGATTGCAGAGGAATCTTTATTCCTGCCAACACGGTTCCTGAGACAGGACTTATCACAGATCTTCAGGGGCATCTTATTTACTGGACCGGGGGTGCTGCCTGGCTGTCCAGGCTTTATTTTGATTATTATCTTTATACGGAAGATAAAACTTTCCTGAAAGAAAAAGCTATGCCCTTCATGAAAGAGGCAGCAGACTTCTATGAAGACTATGTTTACAGGAATGAAAAAGGGGAGATTGAATTCTGTCCTTCCATATCCCCGGAAAATGCACCGGAAGCCTTTAATGTAAAACATAAGATGGATGCCAATTGTAACATTACAAAAAATGCGGCAATGGATATCGCGCTGTGTAAAGAGCTTTTAACCCACCTCATAGAGGGGGCGGAAATCTGCGGAATCTATGAGGACGCTGTTCCCCGCTGGAAGGATATGCTGGAAAAACTACCGGCCTATACTGTTAATGATGACGGTGCAATCTGTGAGTGGATTCATAATGACTTCAGTGACAATTATCATCATCGGCATGTTTCCCATATTTACCCTTTTTTCCCCGGTTGTGAGATGAGCGGCGAAGATGAAATGCTTAAAGCCATAGAAATTGCCGTTGATAAAAGATTTGAAATCGGAATGCGGGAACAAACGGGGTGGTCTGTGGTGCACCTGGCCAATATCTATGCCCGTCTTGGCCGGGGTGACCGGGCAATGGAATGTCTGGATATTTTAAAAGAGTATTGTACCGGAATTAATCTTTTTACCTATCACAATGACTGGAGAGACCGGGGCGTCTGTATGACCAAACCTAAAAACTTTGATAAACGGGTTTTTCAGATCGATGCCAATATGGGCTACCCCGCTGCTATTCTGGAAATGCTGGTTTACAGCCGTCCGGGAAGTATTCATCTGCTGCCCGGGCTTCCCCCGGGGATGAAGGAGGGCGAGGTTAAAGGACTGCTCTGCAGAGGCAATATTCTTCTGAATATGGATTGGTCGGAACAGAAGGTTGGAATTGTACTGAAATCCGCTTCGGATCAGACCGTACAGATCGGGCTTTCCTCTGGGATGAACTCAACATTCTCTGCAGACCTGAGGGCAGGACAGTGGCAACGTTTTCATCTTGAGCGAATGATATGAGTTTGAGCCAGGAAATGGAGAAAATGAATGAGTACTGAATATGAATTTCTGGGAATAGATGAAGGAAAGCAGAACCTCTTCCGGGGAGATACGGGCAGCGGAAAAATACACTGGACAAAGTCACTCTCCTCGTATCCCACTGCAAGAGCTCTACAGCGTCTGGATGAGGGCCGCGTTCTTATGGGCTATGAAAAGGGTTATTGTGTTGTCGATATTAAAACTGGCGATATAGTACATGACTGCCCCCGGTGGGATAATATCTCTTCCGCCTTCAGAGACGAAGAGGGATATACTCTGCTTACCGGAACAGATCTGGAAGGAATGATCGGTGTTTGTGTCATCACTCTGGATCAGAATGACAGGATTGTTCACAAGGCTGTTCAGAAAGGAGATTATGTCCGCTTAATGACTGTGATGGATAGAAATGCCTATATGCTGTCCACCAATGATCATATCACTCTCTGCGACAGGGAGCTCAATACATTAAACAGTTTCTCTGCCGAAGGGTTTCTCCATGCCTGGCAAAGCAGAAAAATGTCAGACGGAGCTCTGCTTGTTTCGGCAGGCTATGGAGCCTTTATGGCGAAGTTTACAGCTGAAGGTAAACTGCTGGAAACCTTCGGCAGGGCCGGTGATCTGCCTCCGGAGATCCAGCCGTATTTTTATGCGGCCTTTGACTTCACCGACCAAGGGCATATTCTGCTTGCCAACTGGCAGGGACACGGTCCGGATAATGGACACAAGGGGAGACAGCTTCTCCTCTTTGACAGTGACGGGAAATATCTGGACAGCTGGTCATTCCCCGATGAGATCTCATCCTTCCAGGGATTGCTCATTCTGGATCAGAGGTATTAATTTTACCCACTAAAAACTGTAAATCACCAACCATAACACAAGTCTGAAGTGATACCATTTTGAATGATAAAAAGAAAATAAAAAAGGATAAAATATGATTAAGAGTGAAGATAAAGCTTGGCTGCATAAGACCATAGCTGATATTTACGGAAAAATGGACTGGGTCAGTACAAAGTCTCAGGGTAAAATACCTGCTACAACAATAGACGGAGTTCATGACAACAGACGGGTCAATCTGAGCGGACGCAGAGAAGACGGCCTCAAATGGTGGACTAATGGTTTTTTTGCCGGAATGATGTGGCTGATGTATCATCAGACAGGGGAGCACAGATATGCTGATATTGCCGGCAATACCGAACAATGGCTGGATCAGACCTTTGATGATTTTTACGGCCTGCATCATGATGTGGGCTTTATGTGGATGCCCTCCGCCGTGGCTCATTACAGACTGACAGGGAATCTGGAATCAAGAAAGCGGGGACTTCATGCGGCCAGCCTACTGGCAGGACGCTTCAACCCTGTGGGGCGTTTTATCCGAGCCTGGGACGGCGTGGAACCCCATGATACGACAGGCTGGGGAATCATAGACTGTATGTGTAATCTGCCGCTACTGTACTGGGCCAGTGAGGAAATAAAGGACCCAAGATTTTCTCAGATTGCAGAAATCCATGCCGGAACCGTTATTGATGCTTTTGTCAGAGAGAACGGATCCTGTGAACACATCGTTGAATTTGATCCGCACAAAGGCGGAAAAGTTAAAATCTACGGCGGTCAGGGATATGCCGACGGATCAGCCTGGACCCGGGGACAGTCCTGGGGGCTCTACGGCTTTACTCTGAGTTATATGCACAACAAAAAGCCAGAGTTCCTGGAAACCGCCAGACGTATTGCCGATTACTGGATTACTCAGATACCCGAAAGCGGTCTGATTCCCATCGATTTTGATCAGCCTGCTGAACCGGCTCTTGAAGACTCCACGGCAACAGCTGTTGCCAGCTGCGGTCTGATTGAACTTTCCCGTATTGTAGGTGGCGAAGAAGGGCAGCTTTATCTTAATGCTGCCGTCAAAATGCTTAAAACACTTACGGAAAATCGTTGTAACTGGACAAAAGAATTTGATGGTATTCTGGAGAACTGCTCCGGTTCCTATCATGGAAAGGAGAGTCATCATATATCCCTGATCTATGCAGACTGTTACTTTATGGAAGCCATGTTCAAGCTGAAAGGGGATGATTTCCTGCTCTGGTAGAAGGAGAATCCTCAGAAAAAAATGGACTGGAGTATATGCTCCAGTCTCCATATCTGATTCTAACCTTTCAGGTAGGCATTCTGTTCAATCAAAAGTGTTTTAATGGACTTAAAGTCCAGCTTATCAAAGTCCTTTCCGTCTTTAACAGCAGCTGCTGCCGCCGCTCCTCCTCCATGACCGATGGCTCCCGCTCCAGGGGTTGTTCTGAATGATGCCTGAGCCGCAAAGGTTGAAGAAATACAGCGGCCCACTGTTATAAGATTTTTGATTTTATTATTAATGAGAGATCTGTAGGGTATTGTGTAAATGTCTCCCCATTTAAGATGCCGGCTCTCGGTTTTCTCTCCTCCAGGACTGTGGATGTCTATGGGATATCCGTAACAGGCTATGGCATCATCGAACTTTCTGGCACTCAGTATATCTTCTTCATTCAGTGTATAGAGCCCTTTTATCTGTCTGGAAGAACGGACTCCGATGGCGGGACCGCTATAAAGGGCAACCGCATTTTCATATCCCGGGATTCTTTTTCTCAGAAAGGGGAGGAGTTCTGCTGTCTGTTTTCGTCCTTCTATTTCAGCCCGGCTCAAATCAGAGGGATTTGTCGGGTCCAATCCACTGATTCTGGATGTGTTGACTATTACTTCTCCCCTGTTGTTGGTCTCAAAAAAGAGGACAATCTCTCTGTCAAAAGAAATTTCTCCCCTTTTTCTGGCCTCTTTCATTATGTTGACAAATCCTCCCATGGACAGTCTTTCAGACCGGTCCACAATGGAAGTGTCCCCATTGAGTTTGGGAAACTCGTCCGGATGGCTGCGGATAAAATTACGGACTTTATCAATATCAACATTTCCCAGTCTCAGATTCATGGTGAGCGGCTGATTCAGGCCGTCACTTTCTCTTCCCTTAATGCAGTCCACTCCGGCTCTCGCAGACAGATCCGCGTCTCCCGTTGCATCTATATAGACATCTGCAGAGAGGGTTGAAAGACCCGATTTATTGCAGATCCTCAGAGATTGAATCTTTTTATCCATCACAGAAACATCCGCCAGCATCGTATGGAAGAGAATTGTCCCGCCGGCCTGAAGGAACATTTGTTCCAGCTCCGACTTCATTCCTTCAGGATCAAATGGGGTCACCGAATAGGTATAGCCTGTCGTATCAAATAGGTGTCCTGTTGAGAATCCTTTCTCCTTCAGCCTCTCTATGAGTTCTCCGGTAATACCGCGGACAACCTGAATGTCTCCTGCGTGAAAGGTCATCATGGGACCCACACCCCCCGCAGTCAGCATGCCGCCCAGATATCCGTTCTGTTCTATCATCAGGGTTTTTACTCCGGCCCGTGCTGCCGCAATGCCGGCTATTGAACCGGATATACCCCCTCCGACAATCAGTAGTTCACAGTCTTTATTCATAATAAGATAATATCACGTGCAGATTCTGCGGTTGTGGGTGTTTTACATGATATTGTAGGGTGATTTCAGGTTTTGAATTTTCTTGGACTGACTCCGAATTTTTTCTTGAAAACTTCGCTGAAGTGTCTGTAATCGGTAAAGCCCACATGTTCGGCTACTTCATAAACTTTGAGGTCGGAGGCTGTCAGTAGTTTTTCCGCCTCGGCCATTCGAACATCGGTTAAGTAGTCTTTGAAGTTTTTTCCTGTGAATTTTTTAAAATGACCGCTTATATAGTTGGGGTGCAGGAAAACAAGATCGGCAAGATCCTGAAGCCTGATGTTGTCAGAGTAGTGGTTCTCAATATATTTTTTAATTTTGTCAATTTCGGGGTGAGTCCTGCTCTCCCTGTATGCTTGATACTCTCCGGATATGATTTCCAGTTGGGAATGAAACCATTGATCCAGATCCATGTAAGAGCGCAGTTTATAGGCTTCATTCAGGACTTTCTGATCATCAAAATCCAGAACATTCAGATGAATCTCTTCGGTTTCCAGAGTTTTTTTTAGAGAGACCATAGCTCCCAGACAAAAACTAATGGTTGCCTCCTTGTTTCCGAAGGTCACATCTCTTAATGCTGTAAGATAGGAATTTATGGTTTCTCCCGTTTTATCCGGAGAATATTTTACTACAGACTCAATCAGTTTCTGCTGTCGATTGTAAAGATCATCCAGGGAGTATCGTTTTGCTCTAGTATCCTTGTAGTAGAGGATGTTTTCATCACTGTAAAAAAAACGGTTCTCCATGATCTGTTGAGAGCAGAGAAAAGCTTTTTCCAAATTCTCACTGCTGTCTACTGTTTTTCCCACCGCTGCTATGAGTCTCTGATTAAGGGATTCTTTTATTAATCTGATAATCTGATACACATGTCTTTCTACCAGCAGTTCAAGGTGTTTCTCCTGACTGTGAAAGAGCAGAAGGAACAACCGGCTGTCTCTCTCCAGTATCCAGTGAGTCAACTCCTTATCTGAAAAATAGTCACGGATAAGATTCGCTGTGGAAAAAGTAATGATATCCTTTTCACCTTCAGTGGACTCCGTGAAATCCTGTGATTCTATGCACAGCTGTATAACAGAGTAGAAGCCCTGTCCTGAATCAGGCAGTTGAGGAGGACTTAATGCTTCAGGTTCCGGGAGCCCGGTTTTTTCACTGTTAAAAGGTTTATCAACAGCTTTCAATAGAGCGGATTCAAGCTGTGATTCGCTGATGGGTTTGAGAAGGTAATCTACTGCCCCGTACTTTAAAGCAGCGTGTGCATATTCAAATTCGTGAAACCCGCTTATAAAAATGACTCTCGTCGGGATTTGTTCAGAGTTTATAATTTTCAGGAGTTCTATTCCTGTGTGGCCGGGCATATTGATATCGGAAATAAGGATGTCCGGCTTTATTGTACGAACCAGCTCCAACGCACGGTTTCCGTCTGATGCACTGCCTGCAATCTGTATGCCTTTCTGCTTCCAGTCTATCAGCCTGGTCAGGCCTTTGACGATGACAGGTTCATCATCGGCGAGTATTGCCTTTAACATGGTTCTGACCTCTTTTCTGCGGGAATTGTTATGGTCATGAGGGCTCCTGTTCCTTTACGGCTGCTGATTTTTATTCCATATGTACTGCCGTACACCAGGTGTATCCTGTTCTGAACATTGCTCAGGCCAATATGTTCTTCTCCGGTTTTTCCTGTATCCGCACTTCTACTGTCCAGCCGTGATTGCAGTGCTATCAGTTGATCAGCATCAATTCCGATACCATCGTCAATTATTTGGATTTTCAATATATCATCCTTAACAGCGGCGCTTATTTTGACAGTCCCCTTTCCCTCTTTAGGTTTCAGTCCGTGAACCACTGCATTCTCAACAAGAGGCTGGATCATAAGTTTCAGAACCTTGTAATTCTGTAATTCTACAGGAATATCCAAATCCAGCCTGATCCTCTGTTCATATCGATAGTGAACAATATCGAAGTAGCTTTTAACCATTTCCAGTTCCTGCATCAGTGTGACTTCAGGTTCTGAATAGCCAATCAGGTATTTCATCTGTTCTGATAATGCAAAAATCATCTTCTGTGTATTTCCTGCCCCTTCATCGAGGGCGCTCATGCGGATAATCTCCAGTGTGTTGTACAGGTAGTGCGGCCGGATCTGTGTCCGTATGGCATTAAGATCGGTTTCTTTCTGTTTGATTTGAGCCACATAGGCTTTGTTAATATATGTGTTCAGCCTTTTTACCATTCTGTTGAAAGCCTGGGCCAGCTGGTGAATCTCATCGTGGGATTTTACCCTTACTTCCGATGTCAGATCTCCTGATTCAACGAGTTTCATCTGATTCATTATGTTTCGGATCGGCTGGGACAGTCTTCTTGAAAAAGCCAGGGCCAAAGCTATAAGAGTCACAATCATCAGAGAAATGATAATCAGTCCCAGTTTCTTGAATTCATTGATCAGCTGATAGATCGATCCGTGCTGAAGCTTGAAAATCAGGAACCAGTCTGTATTTTCAATTTCTCTGTAAAAAAGGTACCCGCTTTCGGAAGGTATTACTCCGGAACTATGTTCACGGGCTGCCGGAATTATCTGATTATATATTTCTGCCGGTTTTTCAGGATCATTTAGGGGAAAGGAACTGAAAACAGGAAATCCACGGCTGTTCAGAACAAATACCTGTTCCTCTTTGTTTATGGATAGAGGATCAATAATGTCCTTAATAAAATTTGTATTAACTTCAATGGAAAATACAGAGACTACTTTTTCTTCTTCAGGCAGATAACTGATATCAAGATAATTACGGACAATACTGACAACTGTACTTTCCGAGCGGAAGAAGTAGTCCTCCTCATGGGCCGGCAGTATTGTCAGACTCCTTTTGTCAACTGGAATCTGTTCTGTCCCTGGATAGATAGACATATTGAAGCCTTCCACGAAAGGAAAGGCATTCTGTGTGAAATAGCTCTTAATATTCAGTTCTTCATCCATAAGAAATGCACTTTCAATATACTTTTCCGAATACACAGTGCTCCTCAGGAAATCTTCAACTAACTGGCTCTGCCTATTATCAAGAATCTCAATGATAGAACCGTATTCTCTGGATCTGAAATTGTATATCAGCTGGCTTATCTGATTGTACTCACTGATTTTTTTCTCAATATTTTTACTGGAATACAGAAGCATCTGGCTGTAATTGGAAATCATATCCCTTTCCATATCACCAGGGAGTGTTTCAAAGATGAAATAGCTTATACCAGCAAGCGGCAACAGACCAACAATAGTGAAGGCCAGAACAAATTTTATAAAAATGCTTTTAAACAGGTAACGTTTTTCCGTTTTCATTTAAGAAATAATTCTATCACAGGAATCTCAACGGGAGGAGAGTTGAGGGGGAGAACAAGGGTCAAAGTTTTTTCACTGTCAAACCCTGCATCCAATGCAGAGTGTTCCTGCCATGGTTCCAGACCTTTGATGGGAACTTCCGAAGCGTCATGAAGAAACTGGGCATATTCCACATGTTCTATATAAGCCCTGCCGTCCAGGTGCAGGTGTTTATAGGGCCAGGACAGAATATGTATATAGAGGCGGTTTTTGTCCCTGTTGTACGTAAGAAGACAATTCTCCACTTTTTCATATTCCGGAGGTGCTTCTGCACAGCCGTAAATAGAACGGTTATTATAGCGCATCCAATTGCCCATATCTTCAAGCCTCTCAAGTGCTCTGTAATCGAATTCCCCCCGACCGGTGGGACCGACATTCAAAAGAAGATTTCCCCCTTTGCTGACGCAGTCAATCAGGGTTTCGATCAGTTGTCTGGAATCCCTGTAATTGAGAACATCCCGATCATATCCCCATGAGTTGGAGAAGGTTTGGCAGGCCTCCCATACAACAGGCTGTCCATCAACTTTGTAGGGGCTGCGGGGTTGAAACTGTTCGGGAGTTTTAACATCCCAGGCACCCGGCAGATCCAGCCGGTCATCGAGAATAACATCAGGCTGAAGCTCTCTGATCATGGAATAGAGCTCTTCACTTTTCCAGGCCGCTTTGCCTTTCCCCTTGCTTAAGTCCAGGGGATCATTCTTGTCAGGAAATGAAAAATCGAACCAGAGAATGTCTATTTTTCCGAAATCAGTTAGAAGCTCCCTAACCTGATTATGAAGGTATTCAATATATCTGTTATGATCTCTTCCTTTGTTCAGGCTTTCAATATCTCCATTGCGGCGGGGATGGTTGTGTGTGTCTATAATATAATCTTCGTGATGCCAGTCAATAAGTGAATAGTAAAATCCGACCTTGATCCCTTCGTCCCGAAAGGCTTTTACCATGGGGGTCAGCAGATCCTTTTTTACGGGAGTGTTCATGGATTTGTATTCTGTGAACCGGCTGTTCCAGAGGCAGAATCCCTCATGGTGTTTTACGGTTATGACAAAGTATTTCATGCCGGCGTGTTTTGCTGCCCTGGCCCATTGTACCGGATCGTAGAGATCCGGTTCGAATCTGGAGAAATACTTTCTGTCATATTCGGCATCTTCTATCTCTTCGAGACTTTTTACCCATTCCTGCCTGGCAGGCAGGGCATAGAGTCCCCAGTGAATAAAGAGACCGAATCGGTCATGAACAAACCAGTCCGTTCTATTACTCATCCTTTGGCTGCTCCTGTAGTCAGCCCTTTTACGAAATATTTCTGAAGAGAAACAAAAACTATAAAAACTGGTACAAGACCGCAGACTACACCGGCAAATACAACATCCCAGCGGCTTGCAAACTGGTCAATAAAAGCAAATATTTCTACATTGACCGTCTTAGCTCTGTGGGAAGGCAGCACCAGCATGGGCATAAGGAAATCATTCCAGATATTGAGTCCATTGAGAATGATCATTGATGCGGTAACAGGCTTCAGTAGAGGGAATATAATCCTCCAGAACGTGTGAAAGACACCACAGCCGTCAATAGTCGCAGCTTCTTCGATCTCAAAAGGAATCGTTTTCAGGAAACTTGTGAAGAGCAGTACTCCAAAAGGGATAGACCCGGAGAGGTAGATCATTATTGGACCGCCGAAATTACCATAAAGCCCCAGTACTTTAAGCTCCTTGAACAGAGCGATCATAAACACCTGAAAGGGGATTATCATGGCAGCCAGAAAGACGGTGTAGAGTATGGGTGTGACTTTCTTATTTCCCCTTGCAATTCCGTATGCAGTCATGGGAATCACAAAGAGTATGGCCAGTTCTGAAGCCACTGTCAGGAAAACACTGTTCAGAAAAGCCTGTGGGTAACTGGTCTTAGAAAACAGAAAGACAAAGTTGTCGAAGTTCAACCAGTTCTTGGGCATGGCTGTGGGATCACGCATAATTTCACCATTACTCTTCAAAGCAGAAATAAAGGAAAAATACAGTGGCATGACATACAGAGCAACACCAATGACAACTAAAGAAAACAGTATCCACTGTGGGTATTTTTTTTTGGACATCATAGCTGTACCTCTCTTTTTTTAAGGATCACAACCTGCAGCAGAGTGACAACCAGAACTACTCCGAAAAGCACCAGAGCCAGAGCAGTTCCATAGCCCTGTTTCAGTTCGGCAAAGGCTACTTTGTAAATCAAATAAGTTATCGATTCAGTGGCGAATCCGGGACCGCCGTCTGTCATAACAGCTATCTGGTCAAACACTTTGAATCCGTAGATCAGGGCCAGAGTCATATTGACCGTAAAAGAGCCGGAGAGGAGAGGAAAAGTAATATGGAAAAATTTCTGTATAGCATTGGCTCCATCTATCTGAGCCGATTCGAGGAGCTCACTGGGAATGCTTTGCAGTCCCGCCAGGTAGATGACCATGTAATAACCGCCTCTCTGCCAGAGCATAACGAAAATAATGGATATGATTGCATGAGGCATGGCACCCAGGAAGTTCACTTCAAGAGGGATTCCTATTTTCAGAAAAAGAGAATTGATTATACCGAAGCTGTAATTGAACATAATCGTCCAGATGAAACCGGCAATAACACCGCTTATCAGAACAGGAAGGTAAAACATGCTTCTAAAAAAGTTTTTACCGATTATAACATTATCTACGATCATGGCCAGAATCAACGAGAGCACATTGGCCAGTATTGTGAAGCTCAGTCCGATGATAACTGAGTTCTTCAAAGCATTGTAAAAGCGTTCATTTGAAAAAATAATTTTGAAATTAGTAAGGCCGATATAGTCATATTTGGCACTGATTCCGTCCCAGTTTGTCAGGCTGAGGTTAAT
>JAQQAM010000293.1 GCA_028532905.1 Spirochaetales bacterium | reverse complement strand
ACTGCCCCCCCTCTCTGAAAATGCAGGAGCCCTTGATGCGACTGTGACCAGCCTGAAGAGGGAAGGATATAAACTGGTCTGGCTCTTTCTGTCTCAGGATCGGGCCGATCTGGTTCCCCTGACGGTGGAGGCCGGATTTTCCTATCATCATGCCGATGCTTCGGGTATACAGCTGACACTGCCTCTGATTGAAAATGCGTTTATCCCCGGATATGCCACCCATTATATCGGTGCGGGAGGGGTTCTGGTGGATGATGAAGACCGGATTCTGGTCATTCAGGAAAAGCACCATATCCGCAGGCACTACAAGCTCCCCGGCGGAGCGCTGGATCCCCATGAGCATATTGCCGATGCGGTTGTCAGAGAGGTGAAGGAAGAAACAGGCATAGACAGCGAGTTTGTCTCACTGAACTGTTTCCGGCACTGGCACGGCTATCGCTATGGTAAATCGGACATCTACTTTGTCTGCCGTCTGAAACCCCTGAGCCATGACATCACCATGGATCCAACGGAAATTGCCGAAGCCCTCTGGATGCCCCTGGATGAGTATCTGAACCATCCGGATACCCACCCCTTCAACAGGAAAATTGTAGAGACAGCCCTCAGTACCCGCGGGCTGAAAGCAGAAGAGATTGAAGGCTACGGGACTCCCGAAAGCCACGAGATGATGTTTTAATCATTAAAGTGAATATAACCCTTCTCTGACCGGACTTCACAGATGAAGGAGAGGGCTCTGCCGTAGCTGTCCATATAACTTTCGTAGGCGGCAAAGGCAGAGGTTCTGTCCCATTCCCCATAATGCACAATCAACCCCGGCTTTCCTTCCTCCAGAAAAACTTTAAGATCTTCAGCTGCCCACCAGCTGATATCATCTGTATAGGATTCGAAGGTGATGCCGTCAAAGCTCTCAGCACCGGTTCTTCGGTTCTTGGCCATACATTTCAGACCCCGACTGACCGCATAAACCCGGAGCTCCTCAATATAGGCCAGACCGTCAGCCTCATCAGAGACCAGACTATATTCCTCCCGGGTCTCTTCGTTGAAAATCCAGTCCATATTATCAAATTCAATCCAGTCAAATCCCAGATTCGCCGCCCGGTCAATGCGGGCTTTCATAATAACAACAAGTCCGGGTTCTATGCGGCTCACATAGTATTCACCGGCCCAGTCGCCCCACTGCTTTTCTGCCAGATAGGGCTCCAGTTCATCAAAGTCGGAGCGCCAGTCTTCTCCCGTACCAATACTGATATAGGCAGACAGATCATTTCCTTTTGTGTGTAAAGTCTCCATTTCTGCTGCACTCAGGAACTCATCATCAAAGGGGTCCATCAGAATATAGGCATTCTCCGCCTCACTCATAATAAGGGAGAAGGAGTCTGGCTCATAGTTTTCCTGATAGGCCTGAATATAGACAGCAATGGCCGAATCATTGCCGGCAGGCTTTACCGGTTCCTCCTCAATGCTGCAGCAGGAAAACAGAATCAGCAGCAGCGGGATCAGCCCGGCTGCGGGTTTCATCCCCCCAGCTCCCGGTGCCGGTAACAGCTGACAAGGTGGTCATTCACCATACCCACTGACTGCATATTGGCATAGGTGACGGTGGGGCCCAGAAAGGTGAAGCCCCGCTTTTTCATATCTTTGGAGATGGTCTGAGCCAGAGGGGTAATGGCCGGCACCTCCTCCGCAGTTTTCCAGTGATTGATAATGGGAATCCCATCCTGAAAATGCCAGTAGTAATCGGAGAAGCTTCCAAACTCCTCCTTCACCTCCAGGAAACGACGGGCATTGTTGATGGATGATTCTATTTTCCGTCTGTTCCGGATTACCCCCGGGTCCTGAAGAAGGCGCTGTACATCCTCTTCCGTCCAGGAGGCAATAACCTCGGGATGAAAGCCCTTATAGGCCGCCCGATAGGTCTCTCTCCGTTTTAAAATGGTGATCCAGCTTAATCCCGCCTGGGCGGACTCCAGAACCAGATTCTCAAAATGTTTGGTTTCATTGTCGTAGACGGGTACCCCCCATTCCTCATCGTGATAGGATGTGTACAGGGGATCATCCCCACACCACCAGCAGCGTTGTTTTTCCATTGTTCCTCTTTTATTTCAGTGCTCTGTTAAAGTAGCAGCGGTAGTATTCCAGGGGATGGCTGACATTCTTGACGGCAATCTCCCAGGGGCCTTCAAAATCCACAGTCAGGTTTTCACCCGGGGCAATTCCCAAGGGACCTCCCGGCAGGTTTTCCAGCAGAGCCGAACTCACCAGCACTTCTCCGGCAGAGGCATGCCCCTGAAGCCGGGCGGAGTGGTTCATGGCCGATGAGAAGCCCGTATAGTCTTCATTGGGACCGAAAAATCCCACCGAAGTGGGACCGCAGTGAATGCCGTTGGACGTGTTGAGACTGTCCAGCACTCCTGCCTCAGTTATTCTTTCCTCCAGCCCCATCTCTTTGCCCAGGGCAATGGTTTCCCTGACGATGGCGGCAGCGGCGGCTATGGCATTCTCGGTTCTTGCTTCCATGGAGGATTCAAAAAAGGGAGGTCCGAAGAGACCGATCACACAGTCTCCCACCATTTTATCGAAAACTCCTTCATGGCGGTACAGAATCTTCAGAACCATTTCGGACCAGCGGTTGATAAGATCTCCAATTTCCGAGGCACTGGTCAGTACTTTTTCACAGATGGCTGTAAAGGAAGTAATATCCGAATACAGGATTACAATATCCTCTTCCCGGGGACTCAGGTATCTGTTGTAGAAATCGGGTTCCGAGAGGAGTCTCTGCACATCCCGGGCACAGAAACATTTGGCCAGGTAGCGCCTCTCCCGGTTGTAGTCAAAGAGTCTCTGACACAGGCACTCGGCAAAGATTCTGATAATATCCCGGCTTTCCGGATTAAGGCCGCCGTCACGGGGATTCACTATCAGTTTTCCGATGAGACTCTGATTCAGACCGTTCTGCAGAGCCTTTTCCTGTATGCCTTCCCCCACAAGGAGCCCTGAGAAAGACCGGTCTTTCGGATCCAGAGCTCTGGTTCTGTCAGAAAGAATCTCCTGATAGTCGGCTGCCGGATTGTCTATGGAGTTATGGATCATCTTCCCTTCGCAGTAATAGCGGTAGCGGAGGTCTTCTCCTGTGGCTGTATCAGAATCTCCATAGACCAGTATGAACTCGTGAAGCTTCAACTCGTCACAGAGGTGGCCGACCGCCTTATCCGCCCCTTTTTCGAAGATCCTGTCTCTCAGAGCTTCGGTGGAATACATGGTTATGCTCTGTTTCCGGGCGTTTGAGGCAATCCCTTCCAGATAATTGTCCAGAAGTTCTGCTGCTGTATCCACAAGATCTGCTTTCAAGGCAATGGATTCCTGGCTCAGTTCCCCCCGGAAGGCAAAGGCACAGATCCCGATCACCCTGTCCACCACATCCAGTGAGGCCACAACGAGAACTTCATTTTCAAGGGGAAAGCTGCGGGGCTCGAATTCCAGTTCCGGAAGTTCCCGGGGAACAAGAGAAGCCCACTCTTCATGGAATCCCTTTGATTTCATGGAGATGAGTTTTAGGTTCTCATCCATAGTCCGGATCATCATTTCATGGGCGCCGATTATCCGGCAGATGACAGGAATAACCCGGGCAAGGGCTTTTCGTATGGGTAGTTTGTCCTGCAGACACTGCTCAATGACTGTATCAAATTCTTCACTGAGGCGCTGTTTGGTCTGAAGGACTTTTATCTCGGAGTTCATACTTATAAGATTAAGCTTAAACTCATAAAAGAACAATTATTTTACTGTTATCAGGACGGGGCTGATGCAGACTGTATATCCTGATGGGTCAGAATCTTTGAAATCTCCAGTATAATTATGAACTGATCGTCTTTCTTGCCCATTCCCCGGATGAAATCGGCCTGAATCTGTGTCCCCATATTGGGGGCGGGCTCAATATCGTCTTCATGGAAATCGATAACTTCGCTTACAGAATCACAGAGGAGCCCTATGACAACGGCTTTGTCCTCAATTCTGACCTCCGTTACAATGACTGATGTGTCCATTGCCTGCTCGATATCTCCCAGACCGAATTTACGCTTCAGGTCCAGCACAGGAACGACGGAGCCTCTCAGGTTGATAACACCTTTCATATACTCAGGCATCCGGGGGACAACCGTCACGGTGGTGTATCCGAGAACTTCTCTCACATTGGCCACATTCAGTGCGTACATTTCCTTTTCTACTGTAAAAGTAAGATACTGGTTAAGCATTGTCTCTGTCATACTTTATTCTCCCTTGCCTGGTCCGGTTCTGTTCGGGACTTCTGCAGATAAGTGTATAATCATTTTGGCTGATTGTAAAATCATCTGTAACAGTAACACGGTTCCCATCCGTATTTCATAAAACTTGACACACAGAAACAAGGCATTAAAATATACGGAGGCTGACTGATAATCGGAGGTTCTGTTATGCTGGTATCTGCTGCTCCTTTCCTGATCCTGTCTCTCATTCATATTGCCGGGGAGGGACTCCGTTACAGACCTGTCCGCTATCTGAGCAAACCCTTTCTGATGCCGGCTCTGGCTCTGTTTTATATTCTGAATACAGGCGCTCCTTCGGGACTGCTGATCGCCGCCATTGCCGGCGGGTGGCTGGGGGACCTTTTCCTGATGCTTCCTGACAGAACTGAGGGGAAACTTTACTTCAAACTCGGCCTGCTCTCGTTTCTGCTGGGACATCTGTTTTATGCCGCCGCCTTTGTCTCCCGCGGGGCTTTCCGTTTTGATTCTCTTCTGAGTCTGGCTGCAGCCGTATTGATTCTAGTTTACTGCGGGGCCGTTTTCATAAAACTGAAACCCTTTATGGGGAAGCTTTTTATTCCCATTACGGCCTATATTGATGTGATTGCCCTGATGGGGATTGCTGTGACCTCCTGTATTTATACACAACCTCTCAATGCGGCACTGACGGCTCTGGCCGGTGCTGTTATCTTTATGATTTCAGACACCCTTAATGCCTGGAACCGCTTTGCCTCTGAAATTCCCAATGAACGGGTCTACACCATGACGACCTACCTGGCCGGACAGTTTCTGCTGGTTCTGGGATTCCTCTGTTTCATCCCCTGAACTATAGCTGCGGGAGTTGCATCAAAAGACTCCGGATTGTATCTTTACTCATGATCCACTTGAAATATGATAATACCGACGCTCTTATTGATCCTGTGGGAGCGGAACTGAAAAGTCTTAAACTGGGAGGCCGGGAATACCTGTGGCAGGGTGATCCCTCTTCCTGGAGCGGCCAGTCTCCCCAGCTCTTTCCTGTTATCGGAATGACTCCTGAAGGGGGATGGCAGTATGAAGGGAACACTCTGGTTATGGAAAACCACGGTTTTGCCCGGAAGAGCCTTTTTTCTGTGGTGGAAAGCAGCAATACAGACTGTCTGCTGAGGCTGGAAGAGAGTGATGCATCCCTGGCACAGTACCCTTTTCCTTTTATACTGGACATTGCCTATTCCCTGACTGACGGAGGGCTTTCCGTCTCTTACCGCGTGGAAAACAAACAGGAGGGGGATATGCTCTTTTCTCT
The DNA here is from genome assembly GCA_028532905.1 of Spirochaetales bacterium. Taxonomy (GTDB): domain Bacteria; phylum Spirochaetota; class Spirochaetia; order DSM-2461; family DSM-2461; genus Oceanispirochaeta. The sequence goes on along the minus strand of JAQQAM010000293.1, from coordinate 33,001 downwards.
GGGAGCCCACCCCGGTTTCAACTGTCCTCTTGTACAGGGCAGCCGTTTTGAGGATTACTATCTGGAATTCGAGAAGGATGAAACCATCAGCCGGCGCTGGAAAGAGGATTTTCTAACTGGTAAAAAAGATCCTGTTCTGACAGACAGCCGGAGGATCGAACTGGATCACAGCCTTTTCGATAAGGGTGCTATAATCCTGTCAGGGCTGCAATCTGATTCTGTGGTACTGAAATCCGATACGGCCAGTGCCTCCGTGCGAATGAATTTTGCTGGATTTCCCGATTTCGGCATCTGGACCATTGCCGGAAAGAATGCCCCCTATATCTGCCTGGAACCCTGGTTCGGGGTTGATTCCAGTGAGGGGGACTCCCGGGATTTTGAAGAGAAAGAAGGACTCCTCAGACTGCAGGGGCATGAAGAGTTCAGCTGTTCCTACAGCCTGGCTCTCAGCTGATTCAGGCATTCAGAGCTTCCACTGGTTCCATTCTGGCCGCCTTCCGGGCGGGAATAAAGGCTACCGATGAGGTGATGCCCATGGCCATCAGGGCAGAAATGAGTATAGCTCTGATACTCAAAACGGGTCTGAATACCATGGGATAGTCAATATCCACATTGTCCATGAGATCCATGCTTCCGATATCCAGTCCGATCTGCCCCGTCTTGTACACCAGCCAGGCGCCTATGGTCATGCCTATCAGAGCAGAGACCAGACTGATGATCAGGGCCTCCAGGAAAAAGAGCCTGGACACTTCGGCGGGTGTAAAACCCATGGAGCTGAGAATCCCGATCTCCCGGACCCTCTCATAGACCAGCATCATCATTGTGTTGATAATGACCGTACAGCCCAGGAGAACGAAGAAGGCGGCCATCACGAAGTAGACAAACTTCCCCAGCCGCATGTAGTTGAACATCAGGTTAAGGTCGGAGTAGGCCTTCGCCTCCAGATAGGAGTCCAGACGGGTTTCCAGGCTTTCCACAGCTGCTTCTGCTGTTTTCATTTCCTCCAGATACAGCAGCACCTCAGAGGCCCCTCCGGCCATTCCCGTCAGCTTCTGCCCCTGTGCCAGGGGGATCAGATACCACTCGGTCATCACAGTATTGGGAAAGGCGATGATCCCGCTTATCCTGAAGGTCATGGCATTGCTGCCTCTGGAGGCCGTGGAGGTCAGAACAGTGATTTTGTCCCCGGTGGACAGTCCGTTTTTTTCAGCCAGACGGGCCCCGATGACCATCTCTCTGTCTGATCCTTCAGGGTAGCGTCCCTCCTGGAGCATCCCCTGGAAATCCATGACTTCATTGGCAAAGTCTACGGCCAGTCCGTATCCGCCTGTCTCTTTTCCCTCAATGTACAATTTGCCGGGAATGTGGATTCTGGAAACCGCCTGCACAGCCCCTTTCGTTTTCATCGTTTCCCGGCGGACCGCCGCCTCATCCCGGACAAAATACTGGACCGGGTTCAGGTAGTCATACTCATAGTAGAGTCTGTCTCTGACCTGTACCATACCGGTGGAGTAATTGAGGAGCATGGCATCATAATCATCCATCACCCCCAGGATGAAACAGATCATAAAGATGCACAGCAGTGTGGAGAGGGCAATGGCAAACCCTGAAAGAATACTTCTCCGGCCGCTTCGTTTCACATTTCTTATGGCTATGGGTAAGAGTTTCATCCGGGGCCTCCTATTTCATTCTCAGATTGTCGGCTATGGGTCTGGTCAGTATACGGCGGGCCGGTATGACAGCCATAATCCCTGAAACCACCAGTCCTGTGACTGCGGAGTAGAGAAAGGAGCCGGCTTTCCATTTGCCATGGAGAACACCGGTGGTTCTGTAACCCACATCAAAATCCTTGAGCATAAAGCCGTAGTCTATACCGTGATTAACCAGAAACACATTCAGGGGGATGGCCAGGGCAAAACCGATGCCTATGCCAATCAAACCGATTCCCATGGCTTCCAGAATAAAGCTGTTCATGATCTCCCTGTTCGTCATGCCCAGGGAGCGCATCATACCCACTTCATACCGTCTTTCATAAATTCCCATCATCATGGTATTGCTGACTCCCACCGAGGCAATGACGAAGATCAGGAAAATGATTATGATAATAAAGCTGTCTGACATGGCCGCCATGGATTGAAAATCGTAGGTGAGATCGAAAAAACTGAGATACCGGAGCCCTTGCTCCAGACTGTCTTTCAGGGCTGCAAGATCTTTATCAGAACCCAATAGGGTATACCCTGTGACGGCTCCGTCGGTCTCCAGATATTCATCTGCAATAGTCAGAGGTATGTATACCGCTTTTCTGTTGAGGGAGGAGTCCCCTGTATGGATAATCCCCGTCACTTCCAGTTCAATGACATCGGTAGAGCCGTAGCGGGTTTTTACCTGAAGCAGGACAGGCGCTCCCACGGAGGCTCCCAGTTTTCCGGCAAACCAGCTGCCCAGGAGAATGCCGTACTGATTGTCCCTCACCATGGTTCCGTCTTCAATATGCTTATACTGGTCAAATACCAGAGGGGCTGTGGCCGGGTCAATGGCCCTGACCACAACAGGTAAATCTCCGTCCTCCACAAAACCGTCGGCCTTGTAGAACAGAAAATCCGCCGGAAAATCCAGGTGGGGGGTATAGGCCTGCAATCCGGTGAGTTTCGCCTCCAGGGAGGTTCTGTCTTCAATCAGATAATCCAGAGAGACCTCATCTTTGTTCTCCCACCAGCCGGCTGCCAGGATCTGTCCGTCTCCTGTGTCATGAATCCGGTAGTTCCGGAAGCTCTCCTCATTGGCTCCGGACATGAATGAATCGATAAACACAAACATGAGAATCCCGTAGGCCAGTGCCGAGGCTGTAATGAGGGTCCTTTTATGGTAGCGGAACAGATTCAGAAATGAGAGTTTCAGCAGCTTCATTGTTTCCCTCCTGTATCCGACTGTATCTCACCGTCATGAAGACGGATCAGTCTGTCCGCCCGTTCCATAACCATTTTGTCGTGGGTGGAGAAAATAAAGGTTATGCCGTGGCGTCTGTTCATCTCTTTCATCAGATCCAGAATGGCTTCACCCGTATGGGAGTCCAGGTTGGCCGTGGGTTCGTCGGCCAGGATCAGTTTCGGATTGCCCACCAGGGCTCTGGCCACCGCTACCCTCTGCTGCTGCCCCCCGCTCAGGCGGCTGGGACGCCGGTCTTCCAGCCCCTGGAGCCCCACTTCTCTCAGAATCTCTCTGGTTTTTCTGTCAATTTCTTTTGTATTGTTAGAGTTCAGCTGCAGAGCCAGGGCAATATTCTCATAGGTCGTGAGGACCGGTATCAGATTGTAGCTCTGAAAGATGAAGCCCAGGTTTCTGCGGCGGAACTGGGTTCTGCCCGTATTATCCATCTCAGACACCATATCTTCTCCGATGCTTATCAGACCGGAGTCGGCCTGATCTATACAGCCCACACAGTTTAGAAGTGTTGTCTTTCCGGAACCCGAGGGTCCGGCAACAGCCAGAAAGGCGCCGCTCTCTATTGTAAGGCTGATATCCTTTAGAGCATGAACGGCAAGATCACCGCTCCTGTAGGTCTTTGATACATTCTGAATCCGGATCATGGGCTCCTCCCTGATATGTATTATTGTACTATTATTATAGTACAATTGAAAAGTCTTATTTTATTCACTTTCCCGATATTTCTTCTTTTTTACAGAAAGGGGAGAGTATTCCGGCCCTCTCGGTTATACTGAATCCTGCTGGTAGAGGGGGGGAGATATGAGTGAATCGGAACAGGAACTGCAGACTCTGATGACCGGGGAGATTCCTCTGGCCCGCTGCGCCGGTTTCAAGGTCGAAACCTCCAGCCGGGAACTGGTAGAGATTTCCGGAACTCTTGAAAAAAACAGCAACCATCACAATACGGTGTTCGGCGGCAGTATCGCAGTCAGTCTTATTCTGAGCGGATGGGCCATGGTCCGGGAGCTTATGAAAGAGATTGATCCTGAGGCCTCCATTGTGGTTGCCCGTCAGTCGGTTGATTATTTGCTTCCGGTTACAGGGGATTTCATCAGCCGCTGCCTGCCTCCTGAGGCGGAGAGTCTCGGATCTCTGCGGAACTCTCTGGAAAAGAAGAACACGGGAAAGATCACTGTTGAGGCCGGATTGTTCAGAAGAGGCGAGTCCCGTTGCTGTGCTGTTTTCACAGGTCTGTTTGTTGTTAAATCTTCTTCTTAAGTTCTGTTGTTTCAGAGATTTCAGGGCTCTCCGTTTTATTCAGTGACCAGGATTCCGGAATTGTATATTAAAAGATCCTAATTTATACTTTTATACATGACTTCCCGTCAACTCGGGCTCATGGTCTTACTGATCCTGGTATCTTGTTTACCGGTTGCAGCAGACAATGACACAGATGTAACCCATATCCTCTATCTCAATTCCTATGACTACAGGATGAACTGGCCGGAGAGCATTCTACGGGGGATTGAGTCAGTTCTGGATGAAGAAGACAGACACTTTAATCTGCATTATGAGGCTTTGGACTCCAAAGAATTCAGTGTGGACAAGTTTTCTGAAGAATTTGCCCGTTATCTGGGAGTCAAATATGCAGGTTATGATTTTTCCCTGATCCTCAGTTCCGACAACAATGCCCTGGAATTTCTGAAGGCAACCCAAGAGGATCTCTTTCCCGCTGTTCCCGTTGTTTTCTGCGGAATCAATGATTTTGATCAGTCCATGATTGAGGGGTATGATGACTTCACCGGTATTATGGAGGTTTCTTCTGCTGTGGAAACGGTGAATCTGATGCTGTCTCTGCATCCCGGTACGGAAGAAATCTTTGTAATAAATGACTATCTGGTAACCGGCCGGGCCTGGAAAAATCAGATTGAAACCGGGCTGGATAAACTGGATCTTCCTGTAAAAATCACCCATTCGGAGAATCTTTCACTGGAAGAGCTACAGCAGGAAATCGCCTCTCTTCCGGATACGTCCCTCATTCTCTCCGGGGCGTTTTTTGCCGACCGTGACGGGTTTTTCACAACTTATGAGAATATGGCTGAAAAGATTGCATCAGCCTCCCGGGTTCCCTTTTATACACTGGTGGACTTTAATGTTCAGAAGGGGGTTATAGGCGGTAAGGTTGTAAGCGGCTTTGTCCACGGAGAGACAATTGCCCGGATCGGACTGCGTATTCTGGACGGAGAGTCTCCTGCAGATATCCCCGTAGGGGATGAAGAGTTTAACCAGTATCTTTTCAATTATCCCGAGCTGGAGCGCTTCGGCATCTCCCTGAAGGATCTGCCTGAAGACAGTGTGATTATTAACCGTCCCTTTTCACTCTATGAGTCCTATACCCTGGAAATCTGGCTGATCATACTGATCATCCTGTTCCTTTCTGCAGCTACTGTCATTCTACTGATCATTCTGGAGCAGCGTAAACAGTCAGAGAAGACACTAAAGCAGTTTTCCGATGCAACCTGGGAGGGAATCATTATCCATAACCAGGGAATCACTGTTCAGACCAACAGGATGTTTACACAAATATTCGGTTTTTCCCGCAAGGAAATGGAAGGATCTCATTTTGTAGAAAAAATCATTGCTCCTTCCTTCAGGGATCGGGTTCAGGACAGGATAGCATCTGGAAACACAGCCCCCTATGAAGCCCTGGGGCTTCGAAAGGACGGAATCCATATTCCGGTAGAAATAAGGGTCCGGAACATTCATATAAACGGGAAACCCTACCGTTTTGCCGCCATTCGGGATCTATCGGACAAGAAAAAGGCGGAGCAGGAGTTTGCCGATCTCCAGTCCCTCTGGGACAGGATGTTTGAGAACTCTCTGGAAGCGATTTTTATTATGGGAGCAGATGGCAGGATAGAACGTGTAAACAAGTCGTATAAGAAAATCTCTGGTTATTCCGGAGAAGAGATTGTCGGTCAGAATGTTTCAACTTTTTATTCTGAATTCTTTACCCGGAAAACTTTACAGGAAATGTCCGAAACTATTCGTGAAAAAGGGGAATGGTCCGGAGAATTGCTGAGCAGGCGTAAGTCGGGTGAGGTTTATTCCTTGTGGCTGCATCTTTTCTATTTAATGGGAGAAACTCCCGAAGATCGGAAAACCATCGGGATTTTCACGGATATCAGTGAAAAGAAGAGGCAGGAGGAAGAGCTCAACTGGATGTCCAAATACGATGCCCTGACCGGTTTTTCCAACAGAACCCTGTTTCTGGACATTCTGGGGTCTGAGTTGAAGACTTCCGAACGGAGCGGTGAAATCTGTGCAGTCATGATTCTGAATCTGGACGGCTTGAAGCATATCAACAACAGCTACGGTTTTCTCTCCGGGGATGAACTGATAAGGAAGTTCAGCGAACGGCTGACATCGGGAATCCGGGATGAGGATCTTGTCTCCCGTTTCGGCGGGGATGATTTTGCCGTTCTGGCTCCCCGTCTGACAGACAAAAATCAGGTGGATATTGTTCTTAAACGGATACTGGATCTGTTTTCAACGCCCATTGCCCTGAAGGATCATTCTGTAAACCTGTCTGTCAGCATAGGTGTTTCTCTCTATCCCTTTGACGGCACAAGCGAAAAAGATCTGATTGTTAAAGCCGAAACGGCACTGAAACGGACAAAAGCGAACCGAAAGGGGTCCTACAGCTACTTTAACTCTGAGCAAGACAAGGCCGTTTTATTCCGCTCGGAACTTGAAATGCATCTGCGGAAGTCCATTCTCCGGGATGAACTGGATGTGTTTTATCAACCCAAAATCAATCCCCGAACCAACCGGATTTCCGGGTTTGAGGGCCTTGTCAGATGGCAGCGGAATCACAGTGAATGGATACCTCCTGATGTGTTCATTCCCATCTCTGAAGATAACGGATTTATCATGGATATTGGAGAGTTCGTTCTGGGAAGAGCCTGTGATTTTATCCTGAAACTTCAGGAACAGGGATATGATGACTTTCATGTGGGAATTAATATCTCTGCCAAGCAGTTTTCCAACCACTCCTTTATAGAAAACTTCATTCAGACAGTGGAATCAAGGCAGATAGAGCCCCGGTTTCTGGATCTGGAGGTCACTGAAAGCATTACCGCCAGCAAAATCTATAATGCCATTGAGAGCCTCTCCCGGCTGCAGGAGTATGGTTTCAGTATTTCGATTGATGATTTCGGTACCGGTTATTCCTCCCTTCAGTACCTGCTGAATCTGCCTTTTGACACCATGAAGATCGATAAATCCTTTATTGATCAGATCCTGGCGGATGAGAATCATCTGACTGTTCTGGATACGATGATCTCTCTGGCCCATTCTCTGAAGAAGAAAATTGTGGCCGAGGGAGCTGAGACGTCCCGTCAGATTGAGTATCTTGCGGATCATGGCTGTGAACTGATACAGGGCTATTATTACTCCAGACCCCTTCCGGAAACAGACATTCTGGAATGGATTAAGGATAAGATGTAAGCTCTTGAAAAAGAGTTTCGAAACCCAAATATGACAATCTGCTGATATAATAGATCAATTCAGGAAGAAAGACTAATACTCAAAAGGGCCGCCCTTTCGGGCAGCCTGATGTATCGTTTCTGATTGCCCTTACGGGAAATCAGTAATGGGCCGGTTTCAGGAACTGAGTCGTGCCACCACTTCGGATACCGTATTGTCATTGCCCACATTCCCCGGGAAAATAATCAGGGGAATCTCCGGCCATTTCGCCTCTTTGCCGCAGCGCCAGACTGGTACGCCGGGGACAATCTGACCCAGTACTTCCGCTTTGATCAGATGCAGGGCTTTGCAGGCTATATCGTGGCTGGTGATGCCTCCCTTGGTCATGACAAAGGACGGCCTGGTCTTGATTTCTGATACAATATTCACCAGGGCTCCGGAAATACGGGCGGACAGTTCCAGATCTGTGAGTCCTTCCTCCCCCTCATGGGCAGACAGAAACTCCCTGCTCCCCGCGTTTTCGGTAAACAGGCAGACCGTTTGCCCCCGGGACAGGAGATCCTCTGTCCTCCGGATGCAGCGCTTCCTTTCTGCTGCCAGCTGATCGGAATGGAGGGCTGTGCGGATATTGAACCGGACTTCTTTTACCCTGCCTGAGTCACTCAGAGTTTTCAGCTGCCTGCTGGTTTTTCCCACATAGGAGCCTGCAACGATCAGTCCCGGGCGGTTCTTATCATCCTTTCTAATGAGATCCGCCCCTGTCAGGTAATTCTGATCATCCAGACCGGCAATGACTTTTACAAAACTGGCCGCACAGCGGAAGATAAAGTGTTTTCCTGTCGAGACGGCTGCCGCATACTGAACCAGAAAAGATTTCAGATCCCCATAGGAGACGGCATTCACAATGATCCGGGCATAGTTTTCCGCCTTTGTGAGTTTTTCGAAAACCTGCTGCGGATTCCTTCTCAGATCTTCCAGACTGATGGATATGACATCTTCGGCGGCAACTCGGCCTTTTGTTTTTTCCGCTACATATTCTTTCAGATCAGACCGGGTAAAGGAGAATGAACTGTCCCGGGCAAACTCTGTTTCACCTGCCGGTATCAGATCTTCTCCTTCCTGCACATAGTGTACATCATTAAGGGTATACCGCCCGCCCTCTTTGAAAAAGGGAATCAGAATCTCCCCATCGGCTCCTTTTATGTCCTTCATCTCCTGATTCAGTACTTCTGTTTCCAGGGGATAGTGGCCCCGGAGGGTGGAATCGCTTCTGGACAGCACAAGAAAAGCTTTCTTTTTTGTCCAGCAGGATTTCAGTCCAGAGAGGAGGCTTGTATGGAGCCGGGTGCTTTCCTCCGGATTAAGGGAACGGGAGTTTGTTAGAATATATACGACAGAGGACGGGTCATTCATAGCCCCTCTGAGGGACTCCCTGTCCAGCCCGGTGTAAACAGGAAGGCCGTAGACAGTCTGACTGCCTGTGGGGTCATCATCCAGAACTATGATCTTTTCATAGCTTGTTACCAGGTCTGAACAGGCTTTTTTACATTGTGCCTCTCTTGCTTCAACAGGATCTTTGAAGGACGGCTGGTGATTCAGAATGTCAGTTTTAATCATATTGTACTCCCTGATTCATGTTAAATAAGCCTTTCTGAGAAAACCTTTCAGTTCCTCTTCTTCCTCTTCACTGAGCTGATCTTTTTCTGTTCCCTCAAGTTTCCGTCTCATTAAATCATGATGCCTTTTTCTCACAGGATAGGTAATGGAAAAAATCATGGCCAGAATCAGAAGAAGTATGGGATAACCTGCCGTATTCACCCGGATGGCAAACAGAACATTTTCCGGCTGGGTGATGTATCCGGCTTTTTTCAGAGCATTGAGGGCATTGATGTTCTGGTTTTTGCTTAGGTTTTCATCCTTAGGATACACCCCGCCGGATCGATCAGGATAGGCTGCTTCCACAGGATCCGCTGCCTCCGTGCCGAGGACGGAAACAATACGGTCTCTGTCTTCCGCTCTCAGAGAGTCGGGAATATTGGAGACATACCCGGCCAGACTGAGGGAGGCTCCGATGATAAGAACCACTGTGGAGGAGATGAGCTTCCTGGTGAATGTCATGATACCGGCATAAATCCCTTCTGAGTTTCGTCCGTTCACCAGACGGTCCACATCAATGGTTTCCGGCAGGGCCGACCAGGGAACCACAAAGGCCGCTGACATGGCCATTCCCATAACGGCGATAATGGGGAGTAAAAGGAACAGGGATATATCCCGAGGGAGGATGAAGAAGAACAGAAGCATCGCCATCCAGACCAGGGCTCCGGCCGTCAACGCATGCTTTCTTCCCATCTTTTTCGTCAGAAAGGTGAACAGGGGGAGGCCGGCCAGCATACCGAAAATGAGAATACCCATCATCAGCTGCACCAGAAAGGGTCTCTGAAAAAGCTCCTCCGCCAGATACCGGGGACTGGCAACCACAAAGTCGATGGCCAGGAATATGGCTACATACATCCCTAAAAGCCGCTGAAAGCTCTTGTTCTTCATTGCCATTTTAAAGGATGTCAGAAAAGGCATCTCCTGATGAGTGCTGTCAACGGGTTTTTCTTCCATAAAGAAGAACATACTCATCCATATGACCACGTAGATAAGCCCCAGAATCCCCGACATGATCAGATATCCGGAATCCGGAAAATTCTGAATCAGAATATTGGGTACTGTGCCGGCAAATAGAGATCCCAATAGAGAGAATACCATGCGGATCGTTACAATATTGGTTCTTTCGTTGTAATCGCTGGTGAGTTCCGGTCCCAGAGCCAGCCAGGGAGTATTGAGCATGGTATAGAAGGTGGAAAAAAGCATATAGGCCATTGAGTAATAAATGACTTTGTAGATCATTCCGTTTAAAACAACAGGTATCCAGAGCAGCAGAAAGAGGAGAGACGCCGGTACCGAGAATATGAGGAAATAGGGGCGTCTCCTTCCAAAGCGGGTTCTGGTTTTGTCGCTGATGGTCCCCATCAGGGGATCGGTTACGGCATCCCAGAAACGCCCGGCAAAGACGGCGACTCCTGCCAGGAAGGGGGTGAGTCCTGCGTATTCCACCAGAAATTTGTGGAAAATGCTCAGAACAATGACCGTTGCGGTGCCGCCGAAAAACTCTCCCGAGCCGTAGACGACCTTTTTCAAGGTGGACAGCTGTTTTTCTGTGTTCTTCATATTATTTATCCTTCTACCGGGGCAGAGCATCACAGATCTGCAGCAGTTTGTATAGAGATTTATCAGCAGTTCTGAGACAGAACCGCTTTGTGCCGTAGGTAAAGTAAAATTGACTGTTGAACAGAACATTGTAGGAGTGCAGTTCATGAAGAGGAAACCTCATAGTCCGGTTTTCAATGCGGAACAGAAGCATTCCGTCCTGCAGGATCAGTTCTCCTTTGCCGGTGGAGAGGGCAGGCTCCCTCTTGGAGGACAGTTCCGCTTCAAAAGACAGAAGAATCTCCTTTTTTTCGAACTTATGGTTTCCCTGCCACTCATTCCACTCTCCCAAGTCAGCAAAGGGAGAACCGGAGAGCTGCAGATTTCCGTTCAGCAGAGAACCGGCACCGCAATTCTGACAGACAATGCGGTTCCCCTCTCCTTTGAGGCTGTCCATGGAATGGCAGGCAGGGCAGAGCCAGAGAAGATTCTCCACCCCTTCGGCAAAGGCATCTCCCTCAACCCTGCGGCCAGCGGCAGCTTTGATTTCATCATGCAGGAGATAGGGTGCCAACACTTCGGAGAGCTCTGATACACTCAGGGTATCCAGCTCATTCAGAGTGATTGTTTTGAAATACAGATCAACCGGAACCTGCCGGGCCTGTGCGGCCCATCGGGGTTGATTCAGGTAGAGTCCTTCCACCCTGACAAGACGCAGGGGCGCATGAAACAGCTTGGCCAGTCTGGCTGTTTTGTGAAGATCGGAGCGGCCCCTTCCGTCCCAGGAGCGTCTCCCTTCGGGGAAAATTCCTACCGAATGCCCCCGGTTTATGAGGGTATGGGCTTTTCTGATGGCTTTCATATCCTCAGTGCCGAGACTCCGGAATATTGTTCCGGTAAGCAGACCTCCCATGTAGCTGGAAAAAGAGGCGGCTTCTCTGTCCGCCATAAAGCTGACAGGCTGTTTCAGATTCAGGGCCATGAGAAACGCATCGGCATGATGGACATGGTTTCCCAGAAGGAGAAATCCTTCTTCCGGTTCGGGATTCTCCTCATGAAAAGAATAAGTATACTTCTTATTCAGTTTTCTTCTGACAATGGGAACTCCCAGGTTCCAGATCATTCTGGAAAACAATCCCGACAATATAGAATCCTTTTTTTACTTTTTGATGGGCTATGATATCATAGTGCGGCTGTTTTTTTTAGACATTTTTTTCAATGTGTAGAAAACATCACCGGTTCCCTGTCATCAAAATGGTTTGCAGGATTACATCTGTCAAGTTATGTTATAAGGTATTGTGAACAGCCGCCCCGACTCTTCAGATAAAAATGCACGATACGGTTTTCTTTTTTATGACTTTACCGACTCCCGGGCAATGGAAGTCATAAAGGGACTCAAAGCCTCTCTCGGATCGGATCAGCTGCTGCTTTTTCCTGCCGGCCCTTTGAACAGCCGGGAAGAGATGAGCAGCAATAATCGTCTGAAAGTCCTGGAACTCCTGAAAACCTGCAGGCTCGACGGTCTTGTGACCCTTCAGTTCTGGGACAGTGAGAAATGGTTTGAAACGGTTCTCCTGAACGAAATAAACTGCCCTGTTGTGCCTCTGCTGCGGTCCTATCCCTCCTGTCCCGGAATTACAGTCCCCTATGAACAGGGAAGCTATGATGCGGTTAAACACCTGATAGAGGAACACGGCTGCCGGAAGCCGGTTTATCTTATTGGTTCTGCATCCAGTTCTCTTGCATTGAATGAGCGCTACAAAGGGTTTATGAGGGCCCTGCTGGAGTACGATATCATTCCGGACGAGAATACACTGATTTCCCAGAAAGGCAGCTTTTCCACAGGCAGCCTCATCTCCGGAGTCATGCACCAGGGTAATGAAGCGGTGGAAACCCTCTTTGGAGACGGAAAACTGATTCCCGGGAAGGACATAGATTCTCTGGTCATTTTTAACGACAGAATGGCTATGGAAGTGATCGATTCCCTGAAAAAGAGAGGAATCGCCGTTCCCAGAGATCTGAAAGTCATTTCCCATGACAATATTTCTGAGTCAGAGACCGCAGAGGTCCCTCTCTCCACATCGGCGATCCCCTGGTCCGGGCTGGGAGAACAGGCTCTGGTCATGCTCAGAAACAGGAAGGAGTTTTCTCATCAGGGGATGAATATCCCGCCGGAACTGATCATCCGCCGCTCCTGCGGCTGCCCCAAAGCTGTTGACTTCCTGTTGGATGAGGATTTTGACTCCCTTCCCGGGAAAGAGAAACAGGAGATCTATCATCGGATCTCTTCAGACTATTCGGTTATTGATGCCAAGAGAAAGGAAGCTGTTGAAGCCAGCCGGACCAATTCCATATTCAGAAATGCATCGATGCTCCTGTCCCACTGTGAGGATTTAGAGTCTCTTGTGGACACTCTGTGCCGGCTGCTCTTTTATCTGAATCTGGATGTCTGTTCTTTTTTTGTTGCCGAAGATCATGAGAGAAGAAAATACAGGGAGGTCCTGAAGTGGAGGGGGGCTCAACGGATCGGTACGGATGATGATCCCCTGTATAACCTGGAAGACCTGCAGTCTCTTATGATAAATGAGACTATTCCTGTTTTTGAATCTGTTGATTACGGAGGAATCCATCTGGGATTCCTTGCCTTTTCTATAACCGGAGCGTGGTGCAGCTGCCTGGATGATCTGAGGGATCTTACCGGCAGCGTTCTGTATTCCCTGTCTCTCAAGGAGAAGCTGAAGGCGGCTCAGGATCAGATCATTCAGGATGAAAAATTTTCCTCCATGGGCATACTGGTCTCCGGAGTGGCCCATGAGATAAACACTCCCCTGGGAATCGGCATAACAGCATCATCCCATCTGGAATCTGTGGCAGATACATTGAAAGATAAGATGCTTCAGGGGGAACTGACAGAGACATTCTTTCTGGAGCAAATGGATTATGTTCAGGAGGCTTCGGAAATCATATTAAAGAATCTGGAACGGGCCGGTGAATTGATCAGTAATTTTAAAAATATATCATCCAATAACATGAACGATTCGGTCGGTAAGTTCCAGTTGAAATCTCTGCTGGAAGATATCGAACTGTATATGAAACCTCTTTTTCGGACAAATAAAATGGAAATTGGTATCATCTGTCCCGAAGATGTTGTTCTGGAAAGTCTCCCGGGAATCCTGACACAGGTTCTGACCAATCTGGTTATGAACTCCATGACCCATGGTCTGATTCCCGAATCGGAAGGAAAGATTACAATGCGGGTGACTCCTGCGGAATCCGGGACGGTGATTCTGACTTATGAGGATGATGGAAAAGGGATGGATGAAGAGGTGCTGAAAAACATTTTCGAACCCTTTTACACGACCCGGCGGAATAAGGGGAACAGCGGGCTGGGAATGTTTATCGTTTACAATCTGGTGACCCGCCGGCTTAAAGGGAAAATCAGTGTTTCTTCCTCTCCCGGTAAAGGAATCCGTGTCGAGCTGGTGCTTCCTGTCAGTCTGGCGGAAGAGTCAGGATGATGCCAATCGGACGCCAAGGGGCATACAGGTGTAAAGATTCCCTTTGACTTCAGAACATTTCTACTTCGGTTTTCTTTTCAGAAGTCCTCTGAAGGAATTGATTGTCCGCCGGGATATTGTGTTGACCGGACTGCCGCCTATTTTCTGAGAAAAATGACTGGTCTCGAACTCCCAGATGCAAAGGTTCAGGTTCCCGCTTGTATCAAAAACAGGAGTACAGATCCGGCCTGTTTCCTCCAGGTCTTTCCAGGGCTCTCTGCTTTTTTCCAGGGACCCCAGAATCTCGGCCAGTTTCATTTCGGGAAAGATGTCATTCAGTTTTGTGTCGCTGGTCATGGTAAGACTTAAGGCTCCTGAGAGTTTATCACTGATCCCCAGAACACTGCCCAGAGTGTCTGTAATCAGGAGGGGTTCGGGATACTCTTCGCAGACAATTTTCAACACCTTGTTGAATGCGGTGATGCGGTTCAGCCTCATCTCCAGAAGACGGTTGAAATCATTCAGTATGCTGTGGATAAGAGTTCCTGTTTCTCCCAGCTGATCCAGAATCTTCGCAGACTGGGGATGATTGAGATCCTTGTAACTGGCAATCTTTCTCAGGTCGGAAACCAGTTTTCTCTGATCAATAAACAGGGATAAAAATACAACTGTCTGAAAGAGGAAGGTGACGATGCCCCAGAACAGAATCTGCTGTTTCTCTAGACTCTCAGCCAGGGCTGTGCCGCTGTACAAGTCGATGCTGACAGCCAGAAACAGGAGAAAGGAAAGGGCAATCAGCACAATGGACAGAGTCAGACGTTTCACACTGACAACAATCATGACTGAACCCCGCTTTTCTGAAAGGCGTCAATATTGCCTTCTTCCCCCACCAGTATCAGAATATCCCCTTCTTCCAGTTTGTCTTCCTCTCCGGGAAAGAGAAGAACTTCTTTGCGCACTCCCAGGCCTTCTGCATCCATCTGGTTCAACGTTCTACGCAGAGCTGTCAGTCTGATTTTAAAATTCGACTCGAAATCAATCTCCTTCACAGAGCTGCCTATATAGGGCTGGGGCAGGTAGAGTTCGGACAGGATGATTTCCCGGGACAGCTGCACCTTCTCCATCACAGACGGGGCAATCAGGTTCAGAGCCGTTCTCATCCCCTGATCTTCTTCAATATTGATGATTTCATCGGCCCCGATTTTCTTCAGCACCTGATAGTGTATCTTGTTGACCGCCCGGGCGATGATATACTGAATCCCCAACTGTTTCAGAAGGGCGGTTGTCAGAATTCCGGCTTCGATATTGTCTCCGATGGCCACAATGGCCGCATCCACCGAATCCAGAGAGGCTTCTGCCAGAGCTTCCTCATCTGTGGAATCCAGCAGTATGGCCTGACTGACAATATCTTTTACCCGGTTGACCTGTTCCGCCGTATTGTCCAGGGCAATCACATCTGCCCCCTTGGCTGTAAGAACCTCACAGACCTTTCTTCCGAACACTCCCAAACCGATGACTGCATATGTTTTTTCCATGATCAGTTCCTCTCTTCGTTCAACCTATAAGTATGGACGATGCTTCGGGGTAGGAGATGCGGCTGGATTTCTCCTTGCCCGATGAAGCCGTCAGTAATGTGAGGGGACCGAGTCTCCCCAGAAACATCAGAAGGATAATGCCTGTCTTTCCCAGGGGACTGAGAGTTCCTGTAATCCCTGTGCTCAGTCCGACAGTTGCAAAGGCGGATACCGTTTCAAAGAGAATGCTCAAGGGAGGAGCCTCTTCAGATATCATCATCAGGGAGGCAATGACAAAAATGGAGAACACCGCAAAAGCAATGACCGTGAATGCCTGGAGGATGTAATCCTTGGGTATCTGGTGTTTGTAGAGTAGAATCTCCTGCTCTCCCTTTCGGAAGGATCGGATATAGGCCCAGACAACCCCCAGGGTATTCACCTTTATTCCCCCTGCCGTACTGCCCGAAGCTCCCCCGATAAACATCAGTCCCATCATAATCACCAGGGTTCCGCTGGACAGTCTTTCAAAAGGCATGGTGTTGAATCCGGCTGTTCTTAAAGTAACGGTCTGGAAATAAGATGAGAGATACTGACTCCAGATGGGAGCCGGGAAGAGATTTTCACGGTGTTCCAGTTTGTAGATGATAAGAGTCCCCGAAAGGGTAAGCAGGGTTGAAACAATGAGAACCACTTTCGTATTGATCGCCAGGTCCACTTTCCTTTTTTTGAACCGGTTGAAGATAAGGGAATAGATATCCGTCAGCACTGCAAAGCTGATGCCTCCGGCGATAATCAGGGTTGTGATGATAATGTTCAGCATCACATTGTCATTGAATGACATCAGACTGTCGGAGAAAAGGGCAAACCCGGCATTGCAGAATGCGGAAACAGAGTGAAACAGACTGTAGAACGAGGCGGCTCCCGGGGACAGACCGCTTTGTCTGAAAACCGGCAGAAGACAGACCATGCCAGTCAGTTCAATAAGAAAGGTGAGACCGATGATACGGAGAACGCTTTTCTTGAGGGTCAGAGTGTTTTTGCTGTTCAGCATATAGGAGAGCAGGTTTTTGTCCTTCATACTCAGTTTCTGTCTGAAGAGAAAAACCATAAAGAAGGACAACAGCATTATGCCCAGTCCGCCTATCTGAATAAGGAGCAGAATGGTCAGCTGTCCCAGGGGGGTGAAGCGGGTGGCCGTATCAACCACGATGAGTCCTGTGACGCATACAGCGGATGTGACGGTGAAAAGGGCATCTATGGGGGACAGTGCCGGTCCGGTACTCATCACCGGCATCATCAGAATCAGAGAGCCGATGAGGATGACCATGATAAAACTGAAAACCACCGTCTGTGCGGGCTTGGTTATGATGGATTGGACAAAGGTCGATACCTTTCTGAATCTGCCGAAGATCTTCAGAACCAGCAGTATGTTTCTGATAATGGTGACCAGGTTGTTGTCCCGGCTGAGTACGGTGCTTCTTTGTCCCAGAAACAGGTTGAAAAGAAACAGGGACAGATAGAGAAGGAGAAACAGAAAGGAGAAGAGATTCCGTCTTATGTACTGAAGACGGCCGGGGCTGGTTTTAAGCCCCCAGAGGAAATCTCCCAGAAGGTAGGAGAGCAGAGAATAGTCGATGATGATAACGATCCATCCCCAGAGCCCCGGGGTGTTTCTGTATTGCTCCAGAAACAGACCGATCACGCCCAGAATGACAAAAAAGCTCAGCAGTGTTTTTCTCATGGCCCCCTGTCCTTACAGTGTCCGATTTATTTAAGCCGGACTTTTCCTACGGTCTTATGAAGTATAATCTACTCCAGCAGATAAATTTCATCGGCACGGAGAAAAGTGA
The DNA here is from genome assembly GCA_028532905.1 of Spirochaetales bacterium. Taxonomy (GTDB): domain Bacteria; phylum Spirochaetota; class Spirochaetia; order DSM-2461; family DSM-2461; genus Oceanispirochaeta. The sequence goes on along the minus strand of JAQQAM010000293.1, from coordinate 15,532 downwards.
CATGTTTTCCGGGACGTCCTCTGAGGATATCCTTCAGCTCGATCATTCTGGATCTGTTTTCAAGAGAGCCTTCTATGATCAATCTGGTTTTACCGTTCAGGTATTCTCTGGTGGACATTGTAAAATCAAAGTTATTGTCCGAGAGAGTTTTTATCAGTTCGGACCTGTCCCGGTCGTTTTCAAGGGAAATCCTGGCATAGTACTGCCTTTGGCCGATGAGTTTCTTATCCAGCTTCTTCTTTATCGCACTGCTTAAAAGCCCTCCCAGAATCGAACCGACACCGTAAATCACCACATAAAAGGGGTTTGTCTGCATCAGACCCAGGATTATTTTGATGACGGTTATGCCGTACATGGCTTCAAAAAAGTTTATGCTCAGGGAGTAGTATTTATTCCCTCTGTTGAAGGCATCGATTTTCGCTAGGAAAAGTGTATCCTGCCCGATTCTCAGCAGCAGAATCATTCCTGCAATTTTCATAATTTCAAACATCATTGACCTCGGTATAAAAGTGAAGAGAATATAGTGTTTTTCTGCGGCTGTGTATATGGTCTTTGGGTCAAAAAATAAAAATAAAAATAATTGCAAATATATTTACTTTTATTCTTGACTCAGGGGTCATACGGATCTATAACGATCCTCATGACATACCATGATAATGGACCTTATAAAATGATGGATAGTGCTCAGGGATCGATTGATTCAGTAGCACATGATATTTCAGAAGGAACGCAGTATGCATCAGATCTGAACCTGGATCTTGATACCAGGCTGGAGCTGTATGAAGACATTATTGCCTCTGAAGTAGGGGATACTCTTTTAAGTAGAGCCCGGAACATTGAGCGGGAAACGGGACTTCGTCAAATCTACTTCAAGTTTGAGGGAGGCAATCCTTCGGGAACTCAGAAGGACCGGATTGCCTTCGCCCAGGTGGAAGATGCCCTCAGACGCGGGTATGACACGATCTGTACAGCCACATGCGGCAATTATGGTGTTGCTGTAGCCTTTGCCGCCAGACTGGCCGGTCTGAAATGCAGTATATACATTCCTGCCACCTATCATTCGTCAAGAGAGAAGGAGATGACAGCTCTGGGGGCAGTGATCATCAGGGAGGGGACGGATTATGAAGAATCAGTCTCTCTGTCCAGTCAGTTTGCCCTGGATAACAATCTTTATGACGGGAATCCCGGGGGAATGAACACCGTATTACAGCTTAAAGCCTATGGAGAAATTGCATTTGAAATATATGATGAACTCAGGGATGCACCGGCGGCAGTGGCTGTTCCAGTATCCAACGGAACCTGTCTGGCAGGTATTTACAGAGGGTTCCAGCAGCTGTACCGCAGGGGAAAAACCTCAAGGATTCCCAAAATGATTGCGGGGTCCAGCAGTAAAAAAAATCCAATTATCTCATCTTTTACAAAAGGACTGGTCTCCTGTGAAGATCTTGAACCGGCAGCAATCAGGGAATCTGCCGTGAATGAACCTTTAATCAACTGGCACTCCATTGATGGCGATCAGGCTCTCAATGCCATTCTCGACACTAAGGGATGGGCCGGAGAAGGCAGCGACAGGAAGATGATTTATTTTTCCAGTTTTATTAAGAAAAATGAAGGCCTCTCTGTTCTGCCGGCGTCCACGGCTGGATTGATTGCTTTGACAGATTATCATCAGAAAAACGCACTGCCCGGGGACCGGTACGTCGTTGTTCTCACAGGAAGGAGATAAGAATGGAACGTGTGAATGCTGTGGTTTATTGTGAAGGTGCCTTTGATTCGACCTATGGAAAAACCGCCCACGGGCTGGTGAGGTTCACTGAGCGCTATAATGTGCTGTCCGTAATCGACAGCACTCTGGCCGGTCAGGATGCTGCCGAAGTTCTGGACGGCAAAGCCCGAGGCATTCCTCTTGTCAGGGATCTGCCGGAAGCCCTTTCCCTGTCCCGGGAACAGGGACTGCAACTGTCCCATTTCGTTGTGGGGATTGCCACCGACGGCGGCTTTCTGGATGAGGCTGTGGAAAAAGCCGCCCTGGATGCACTGGCTGCCGGATTGAATGTTGATTCCGGGCTGCATGAGTTTATTTCCGATCTTCCTGCCGCCGGTCAATATCTGGAAACCGGAGATATAAAAATCAGGGATATCCGGAAACCCCCTTCCCGGCGGATGCATGCTTTTACCGGAAAGATTGAATCTGTCGGCTCTGTCAGAATCGCCACCATGGGGACTGACTCGGCCATTGGCAAAAGGACAACCGCCTGGATACTGGTTCATGCCCTGAGAAAAGCCGGACAAAGCGCCGAGATGATCGGAACCGGACAAACCGCCTGGATGCAGGGAGCCGAATACGGCATCATTCTGGATTCCCTTCTCAACGATTATATCAGCGGAGAGCTGGAACATGCCGTCTGTTCCGCCTGGGAAGACAAAAAAATGGACTTTGCCGTCATAGAGGGGCAGGGGAGTCTGATGAACCCCGGATATCCGGGAGGTTTTGAGATCCTGGCGGCTGGCAGGCCCCACGGAATCATCATGCAGCATGCCCCTTCCCGGAAGGAGTATGACGGCTTTCCGGGCTACCCTCTGGACTCTTTGAATGATCAGATACATATTGCCGAGTTTCTCTCTCACAAACCGGTTGTGGCAGTTACCATAAATCATGAAGGGATTCCCAGGGATCAAATCGATGCTGTCTGTAAAGAGGTGGAGCAGTCCTGTGCCCGACCGGTTCTGGACCCTCTGTATCATGGGGCCGATGCCCTTGTCCCCCTCTTGATGAAGCTGAAAAAATGAAAATAGACGCCATCGAAATCATTCCCCTTGATATGCGCCTGAAGGAACCCTATCAGGTAGCCTATGACAGTTTTGACAAAGCGGAGAATCTGCTGGTCCGTATTGAGGCCGGCGGGTTGAACGGATGGGGATGCGCCGCTCCGGATCCTCATGTCACAGGAGAATATGTCAAAGACCTTTTGTCCCTGGGATCGGCAGTTCTTCCTTCTTTTGTGAAAAAAGATCCCTTCAGGAAGGCTCTGATAATGAAGCAGCTGAAAAAAGAGACTCCCGGCTGCTTCAGTTTGTGGGCTGCTGTTGATATGGCTCTCTGGGATCTGGTCGGTAAAAAAGCGGGACTCCCCCTGTGGAAAATTCTGGGAGGCTACAGAGACAGAATCAGAACCAGTGTCACTATCGGAATCTGCGGTGTCCAGGAAACCCTGGAGCAGGCAGAAGAGCTGGTTCGGTCGGATATCTCCATTCTTAAAATCAAAGGGGGCCGGGATGTCCTGGAAGATCTGGAGCGCCTTGACACTATGCGGCGGGAGCTTCCCCGTGAGATTCATATCCGCTTTGATGCCAACCAGGGGTACTGTGTTGAAGACGCTCTCCTGTTCCTGAAGAAATCGGAACATCTCAATATCGAACTGTTTGAACAGCCCACCGCAAAAAACCAGCCCGAGCTGCTGGGGGTCGTCACCAGGGCTTCCAGCACTCCTGTCATGGCGGATGAAAGCCTTATTTCTCTCAGAGATGCTTTCCATCTGGTTAAAAGAGGACTTGTCGACCTGATGAATATAAAACTGATGAAAGTGGGAGGACTGACAGAGGCTATACAGGTGGATGCTCTGGCCAGGGCGGCAGGCATGGACGTAATGATCGGCTGTATGGATGAATCGGCTCTGGGAATCTCTGCAGGGCTCCATTTTGCCCTCAGCCGCCCTAATATTCAGTATGCAGATCTCGATGGCCATCTTGGTTTGACAGGTGATCCTGCCGCGGGAACTGTACGGCTGAAAAAGGGATATCTGTATCCCGGACCGGGGCCGGGATTCGGCTGGGCCGGACTGTGATAAATGGCTGTTCTATAGTGAACTTGTTTTTTTTATTTTCATCTCTTGATGAACTATAATTAGAATCACTTTTTTAAAAGAGGGGAACAATCAATGAAAGTTGCATGTATTGGTAATTATCCTCCCAGAGAATGCGGAATAGCTACATTTACAAATGATTTTATCCAGTCTCTTCTGGATAACAATGACGGCAGATCTGAAAAAATAGAAGCCTATGTGGTGGCTATGAATGATCAGGGACAGAGCTATGATTATCCTCCCCTGGTAGAGTTTCAGATAAATCAGAATATTCCAAAAGACTATATGAAGGCTGTTAAATACATCAATTTCAGCAATGCGGATGTGTGTGTGCTTCAGCATGAGTTCGGTATTTACGGCGGAAACAGCGGTGTGTACGTTCTGCCTCTAATTCACAAGCTCACTGTACCCCTGATGGTCATATTCCATACGGTTCTCAGGAATCCCTCCTACAATGAAAAAAATATAATCATAGAAATAGGGAAGAAAGCCTCAAAAATCATCGTCATGAACAGTCTGGCCATCGGCATTCTGGAGGAGGTTTACGGCATCCCGGCAGAGAAAATCGCCGTCATCCCCCATGGGGTGCCAGAGTATGATTTTACCCGCAATCAGGAAGAGAAGAAACGCTTCAATGTTCTGGGGCGGAAAACACTGATCACCTTCGGTCTGCTCAGCCGGAATAAAGGGCTGGAGACTGTTATCAAGGCCCTTCCCGCTGTCGTCGGAAAACACCCCGAACTTCTTTATATTATTCTCGGGAAAACCCATCCGGGTGTGGTCAGGCATTCAGGAGAAGAATACAGAAACTACCTCAAGCTTCTGGTGAATGACAATAATCTTCAGGATAATGTCTATTTTGATGACCGGTTTGTTGATACAGATGAGCTTCTCGGTTATCTGTCGGCCACTGATCTGTATGTTACCCCATACCTGAATGAAGCCCAGATTACCAGCGGGACTCTCTCCTATGCCGTAGGAGCGGGGGCCGCAGTCCTGTCCACTCCCTATCTGCATGCCAGGGAGCTACTGTCCGAAAACAGGGGGCTTCTTTTTGATTTCAACGATTCCCAAGGACTCTCGGAACTCCTTATAGATCTTCTGGATCATCCCGAAAAGCTGCAGGCTCTGAGGGCAAATGCCTTTGAATACGGTAAGGAGACCAGCTGGCCTCAGATCGGCCGCCGGTATCTGGAACAGGCTGACCTGGTGAGGAAGTCCTATGTCCGGGACAGCTCTGGAAAGGAGAAAGAGTGGGCGGTCAATCCTCTGCTTCTGCCCCCCTTTAATCTGGACCATGTGAGCCGTATGACGGATTCCACAGGTATCTTTCAGCATGCCAAATACAATATTCCCAAATGGAACGACGGTTACTGTGTGGATGATAACGCCCGGGCGTTGCTGATGGCAGCTCTGGCCTATCAGCAGGTCAAGGATGCTGAAGCGTTCAGACTCATGTCCTTCTATCTGAGCTTCCTTCAGTATATGCAGAAGGAAGACGGGAGTATCCGCAATTTTCTGGGATATGACAGGCAGTATCTTGATGACGCAGGATCAGAAGATGCCTTCGGACGGTCTGTGTGGGCATTGGGGTTTGTAGTCCGCTCTGTACCCAGTGATTCATTTTCAGAACTGTCCAGGGAACTGTTTTTGAAGTCCTATGGTCTGTTTGATTCCCTCAGTTCTCTCAGAGGCATTGCCAACACGATTATCGGTGTGTGTCACTGGCTTCACCGGTATCCGGGGGATGAGGGCATGGCCAGAACTCTCAAAGGTCTGACGGCAAAGATACTCTCCCGTTACTCTGATCATAACAAGGAGGACTGGCACTGGTTTGAACCGGCTCTGACCTATGATAACGGCATCATTCCCTATGCTCTGCTTCAGTCCTGTGAAATCACTTCCGACAGGGAGACACAGGATATTGCCATGGAAAGCCTTCAGTTTCTGGAGAGTGTGGTTTTTAAGGAGGGGACTCTGTCCCTGGTGGGCAGTGAGAACTGGTATACAAAAGGTGCTGAGCGTTCTGAATTTGACCAGCAGCCCCTGGATGCCATGTCGGTGGTGCTTATGTATCACCAGGCCTTTATGGTTACCAGGGAGAGGGAGTACCTGGATAAAATGTTCAGATCATACCGCTGGTTCCTCGGAGAGAACGATTTGAGAATCCCTTTGTACGATTTTGAAACCAAGGGCTGCAACGATGCTTTGAAGATGCACGGTGTAAATAGGAATCAGGGGGCTGAAAGTACCATCGCCTACCTGATTTCTCATCTGACCGTGCTCTCCTGCTATGAGTTAACCCTCTAGCGGCCTGTTGTCATTTTTGCCAGTATCTCATCCAGATGGAGGGAGGCGAAGGATGAGGCGGAGTCCGACATTCCATAGGGGATAATCAACTCATTATTGTGAACCATTGAGCCGCAGGAATAAACCACATTGGGCACATATCCCTCCCGCTCTTCATCATTGGGGATGAGTATGGGTTCTTCATACTGGCATATGATTTTTTCAGGATGTTCCAGATCCAGCAGAGTCAGTCCGAGGCAGTATTCCCGCATGGCCCCCACGCCGTGGGTGACCAGGAGCCAGCCTTTTTCTGTTTCAATCGGAGAGCCGCAGTTGCCTATCTGTACAAACTCCCAGGGGTATTCAGGTTCTTCAATCCTGATGCTTTCCTGCCAGGTCAGGAGATTGTCCGAATACATAAGATAATTGCAGTAGCCGTCGTTTCTGGAAACCATGACATACTGACCTCTGATTTTCCTGGGAAAGAGGGCCATCCCTTTGTTCTGGGCGGACTTACCGTGGAGGGGCCTGATGGTGAAATGGTAGAAATCCTTTGTTTCCAGCATCTTCGGGAGGATAGCAAAGCCGTTATAGGCCGTAAAAGTCGCATAATAGGTGATCTGTCCGTCATCACCTGTGAAGCGGACAAAACGGGCGTCTTCAATACCGTTCCGCTCGGAGCTGGAAACGGGGAAGATAACGCGCTCGGATATTGTTGTATCCTCTGAAAATGTGATGTCGTAATGGGCATCTGCCAGCCAGACGAGGGATTGAACGACATTTTTTTTGGATACCGAAAGTTTCACTTCCTTAACGCTTTCGTGAATACTCCGCTGAAGATCTCCGAAGGTAAAAAAATCGTTCAGACGGTCCATAATCTGATCGACGATATCCTTGTGTATATCCAGTTCATCCAGTTTGGCAATGTACTTCTTTTTATCGTACTCTCTCATTTTTATCACATCCGGCATTTCCACCAGACCGTTTGTCTTTCTGAAAGTCAGTTTGTTGTGGCTGTCAATGATTCCGCTTCTGAAGACTATGGACGAAATATGACCCTCACCGGTGGCCCGGAAGCTGACAATCACCCGTTTCTGACCTGATTCCAGATGATCCTGGTTGGGGTCCTCCATAATGCAGGGATTGAAAAAAGCGGCGGATTCAATGGAGTACTCATGTGTGAAATAGGAGCCGACCAACAGTTTTTTCTCTCTGGAGAGGGAGTTTTCATCCACTCCGATATCCCTTAAAAAATGGATGATGTTGGTAAAATGCTTTTCGAATACAGCTGTTATATTTCTGTGCCGGTTTGCATAGGTTGTCAGAATTCTGTTCAGCTGGGATTGGCAGTCTTCTTCACTCAATTTTAAGATCTTTTGAATCAGAAGTCTGCTTCTTTCATCCCCTCCGGCAACGAAAAAGCGGGCAATAACCCTCTGGGGGTCAGGATAAAAACGGTTATCGAAACGGTTGATTTGTATACCCATAAATTTCTCCTGAGACTAATTATAATCTTATCAGTTGGAATGCAAGAGAATTATCGTTTTTTTATTTTTTCGGGAGACCTGACCCGTGATCCGCTTTTGCGGCCTACAGTTCGCCCACCAGTTTCTCCGGCAGCTTTTTCACTTTCATACGCCTTTTTTTACGTTTGGGAATCATCTCCCGCATGGATTCCAGCCGACCGAAGCACAGGAGGCGGTCATTGGATTCCAGAATCCTGCTCTCTCTGGGATTGGGTATGACCTCCGTTTCTCTGTGGAGGGTGAGAACTGTTATATCCTGATCCCTCAGACCCGAGGCTCCCAGGGTCTGGCCCACCAGATGGCTGTCTTCCTTCACCAGCAGTTCCGCCACACCATAGCCGGTGCTCACAGACAGACGCTGCCTTACATCCAGTTCCGGGAAGTCGACCTGGTTGGCTATGTAGTCGATGATGGACCCTGCAATATCCAGACCGGTGGCTTTTTCTATCCCTTCCAGTCCCGGTGAGGAGTTCACTTCCATCACCAGAGGGCCGTCCCGGCCTTCCAGCATATCCACACCGGCCACTCTCAGGCCCATTATCTGTGCTGCCCTCACAGCGGTCTGTTCATAGACCGGGTCCAGTTGGATTGCTTCTGTGGTGCCGCCCCGGTGAACATTGGAGCGGAACTCGTCACCCTGGGCGCTTCTCCGCATGGCTCCCACAACCCGGTCTCCCACCACAAGGGCCCGGATGTCCTTACCCTTGCTTTCGGAAATAAACTGCTGGATCAGGACGTTCTGCTGGGTACTCTGGAGGGTTTCGATAATGGCTTCTGCCACCTTCATCTCAGGAGCCAGAATCACCCCTATTCCCTGAGTTCCCTCCAACAGCTTGATTACCACTGGAGCGCCGCCGACCCGTTCAATGGCCGATTTTACGTCTTTCTGATCTCTCACAAAGGTGGTGGCCGGTATGCCAATGTCGTGACGGGAGAGAATCTGGGTGGCCCTCAGTTTGTCCCTTGAGTTGGAAATGCCGTTGGATGTGTTGGGGGTGTAGACGTCCATCTGTTCAAACTGCCGCACCACAGCGGTTCCGAAATAGGTAATGGATGCTCCGATTCTGGGGAGGATGGCATCGTAGTCGGACAGCTGTTTCCCCTGGAACTGAAGATCCGGGAAGTTTCCGGATAAATCTATGGCAAAACGGAGGGTATTCAGAACCTTGCAGTTGTGACCCCTTTCCAGGGCTGCCATTTTCAGTCTTTTTGTGCTGTACGACCGGGGCGCCCGGGATAATATAGCCAGTTTCATTTATCTTCTACCTCCGCAATGTGGAATACCGCATCTCCCTGATTCACCAGGGGCTGCATGGTTCTTCCTATGATGATGCCGCTGCTTTTTGAAATAATTCTACCGAGCCTTTTGCCCAGAGAGTCGTGTATAACCCCCAGGATCTGCCCTTTTTGTACAGTATCTCCCAGATCGCTGCCCATGATGGCAATACCGCTCTTTTTTGCCCTGAGCCAAAAGCTGCTGCGGCAGACATAACAGCTTTTGTCCGCCTGCTCGGCTGTATAGTCTATCATATTCTGATCCGCGAGTATTCTTAAGATTCCTTCCACGGCGTATCGGATGGCATTGTAATCAAAACGGTTAGCCTCGCCCCCTTCGTAGAGAAGCACTTTTTTTCCCAGCACGCTGGCAGCTTCCCGCAGGGAGCCGTCTCTGGTTTTGGAATGGAGCATAACGGGAGCGCCGAATACACCGCACAGGCGTCTGGTTTCCGGATCATCCAGATCGGACCGGATCTGAGGATAGTTAGACCTGTCGTTTGAACCGGTGTGGAGATCTATTCCCAGGGAGCATCTGCTGACGATTTCCGACATGAACAGATGGGCAATTCGTGCGGCCAGGGAGCCCTGGGCTGATCCGGGGAAAGACCTGTTCAGGTCCCTCCGGTCAGGCAGATAGCGCTCACTGTTCAGAAAACCATGAACATTGACAATGGGAACGGTGATCAAAGTGCCCCGGAACTCTTTAGGGTTGATCTTTTCCGTTACCTGCCTGATCACCTCTACTCCCGACACCTCATCTCCGTGGATGGCGGCGCTGATCCAGATAACCGGTCCCGGTTCCCTTCCGTTTATGACCGACAGGGGCATGGAAATCTGATTTCCGGTGACCAGTCTGGCAAGGGGAAACTCACCTGTGGACCGGCTGCCGGGACGGATGCTCATGCCGGCAATTTCAAAGGTGCTGTTCTTTTCCGACCCGGCCATCAGATATTGCCTCTGTTTCTTTTTCTGATATCTGCAGGAGCTTTACCCCCCAGATAGGACCGCCCCGGATAAATGATAAAGCCCTTACGGATGGAGGCCCGTCCCAGGAGCATGCGGAAACCCATCTCCGAACGGTTGCTTAAAGTCAGTTCTGTACTGATTCTCCGTCCGGCAACCACAAGGTCTGCCGAAATGACAGGGCGTCTGTCCTTGCAGCCTGAGGAGCTTTTTACCTGTTTATAGTCAAGTACCTTTGCTTTGATGCGGACTTTATCTTTGGTAGATTCCTGCCAGGGATAGACAAAAAAACTGACCCATTCCTCGTCTTTCTCCTGGAAATATTCCAGATCCCCCACATGGAGGGATGACGATCTGGCACCTGTATCGACTTTCACTTTTGTGTATTCAATACCCCAGTCCGGAAATGAGATCCATTCTCTCCAGCCGATGGCTGTGGGTTCAGGGAGATCCTTTTTCAATCGCTTCTTCCTTGAAAACCAAGATTTGTTTTAAGTATACTTTTTTTAAGTGAAGTTTAGTAGGAGATTTTTATGAGCTCTGCCCGTGTGTACCAGTATCCCAAATGTTCCACCTGCCGGAAAGCCCTGAAATGGCTTGAATTAAAAGGTGTGGATTTCGAAGCTGTGCATATTGTGGAGGAGACTCCCGATGCGGAAACCCTTCTGAATCTTATGAAAAAGAGCGGTCTGCCGCCGAAGCGTTTTTTCAACACATCGGGTAAACGATACCGGGAGCTGGGACTGAAGGACCGGGTCGGGACCATGAGCGCCGAAGAAGCGGCGGAGATCCTGGCCGGTGACGGGATGCTGATCAAACGGCCCCTTTATGTGCAGGGGAATACTGTGCTCGTCGGCTTTCGGGAAGCCCAATGGGAGGAACTCCATGTCTGAAGATAGAACGGGCAGTGCCATGATTCTGGGATTCTCTCTGATGGCCGGACTGTTGGGTCTGGGACTCATTGTGTCGACGGCGACCATACGGGTCAAATCTTTCGAACGGAGTGTTGTGGTCAAGGGACTCTCGGAGCGGGAGTATCCGGCGGATGTGGTGATCTGGCCCATACAGTTCACCCGGACGGGAAATGACGCGGCGGCCCTGTATGCCTCGGTGGAAGAAGATACCGAGAGCATCCGGTCTTTTCTGATGGAAAAGGGAATCCGGGAGGATGAGATCAGTCTCTCACCCCCTGCTGTGACCGATAAGTCTGCCTTCAGTTACGGCGGTCAGGAAACACCTTTCCGCTACAGCTCCATCAGAACCATAACGGTCTATTCCTCCCGTATTGATACGGTCAGAGCTCTCATGAGTTCCCTGGCGGAACTGGGGCGGCAGGGCATTGTTTTTTCCGATACCGCCTACCAGACCGAATACCTGTTCAACCGCCTGAATGAGATCAAGCCGGAAATGATTGAGGAAGCAACGAAAAATGCCCGAGAGGTGGCTCAGCGCTTCGCCGATGATTCGGAAAGCAGTCTGGGGAAGATTAAAAAAGCCTCACAGGGGCAGTTCAGTATCTCCCCCCGTGACCGGAACAATCCCCATATAAAACGAATCCGTGTTGTCTCTACGGTGGAGTACTATCTGCGTTAGGCCCTAAATGGAACACTTGCAAATAGTAAACATATACGATTAACTGATTTTATGAATTTTCAGACTAAATTGCGAAAAGAATTTATGGTTTTTTCCATAAAGCTCATATTCGTTATTGTCATCCTTTTTACATCCGTAACGGTCATCGTCAATTTAGTAAATGCCAATATAAACAAGAACCACAGCATCGAGTTTGTGAATGAATCCTTTCTGGCTCTGACGGACAAAATAGCCGCCCAGATCAATCTGCATAATTCGGATGAGGATTTCATCCGTGCCATACAGAACAAGCAGGTGAGCAGAAAGCTGGTATCAGCCACGGACTATTCCTTTTCCCGGACCATCAATGTCCGCTACAACTATGATATCTATGATCTGGATCTGAACCCTATATATCAGGAATCCTATCATCTGCTGCCCCAATACAAGATCTATCTGGGTATTATCAGAGACAGAATCAGGGATGAGTCACCCATACAGTTCATTTTGTATCCCAGTTACAAGACCCAGACCGCTGTGCTGATCTGCTACGGAGGTTTATACAGAGATGACCAGCTCATCGGGTTTGATATGTATTCCATTGAAATCAGTGATCTGGGGTATGCGTTGTTACCCAATACCGGGGATTATGTCATCACCGACCGGTTCGGCGGCATTATAGCTACCAATAATTTCAAACTCCTGGAGGATAGCCTGGATTTCAAATATGCCTCCGAGTACACCATCGACTCAGTTAAATACCATGTGACTCGGGTGAATAAGGATTTTTATTCCATTTATTCCCTTGAAAAAAACATCAGCCTGAGCCGATCCTATGTCATTGTCTTTTCCCTCTTATTTATAGTGGTGATAGGGGTGGTTTTCTTTACCAACAGGATTATCAGAAAACTGGCACAGGAAAATGCCCGGAGTGTGGAATCCATTATTGCCGATACAAACACGGTGTCCATGGGGCATCTGGAGCACAGAATCAATGAGAATCTGGATGAGGACTTCAGCAGCCTGGCCCTGAATATAAACGAGATGCTGGACAAACTGAATTATGAAATCACACTGAATCAGGAATTGAATGAAACGAACATCCTTTTTGAAAAAAGGAAGCTGGATGCCCAGTTCAATCCCCATTTTCTCTATAATTCCCTGGAGACCATTCGGTATTCCATGCAGTTTGATATGAAAGGGACGGAGCAGTATATTCTGGATTTGACTGATATTCTGCGGTACTCCATTTCCAACGATATCGAGTATTCTTCATTGGATCACGACCTGGCGTATTTAAGGAAATATCTGGAACTGCATAAATACAGATTCTCGGACAAGTTGAAATATTCCATCCAGACCTCAGATGAAATAAAGGATGTGCTTGTCCCCAAACTGGCTCTCCAGCCCCTTGTGAGCAACAGCATTAAATACGGTTTTGCCGGCAGCATGGCCGTTTGTATTGATATTACTGCGGAAGTGACTGACGGCCTTTGCCATATCAGAGTGAGGGATAACGGCGTCAGCATTACAGATGATGTGATCCGGGAGATCAACGAGGTCAGCAGACAGAAAAAGAACCCCACCAATCATATCGGCATTCATAATGTGCTTAGACGGTTTATGATTCTGTATCCTGATGCGGTCCTGCAGGTCCGGCGGGACCGGGACGGGACGGTCTTTGAAATGATGTTTAAGAACAGGACGGCCCACAGTGTATAATGTAGTGATCTGCGAAGATGAAGATATTATCCGCAAGGGACTGATATTCAGTTTTGACTTTCACAGCCTGGGCTTGAAGGTGGTTGCGGATTTTGACAACCCTGTTTCCTGTCTGGAATATCTGGCCGAACATCCGGCGGATATCATCATTACCGATATTAAAATGCCCCTTATGAGCGGTCTGGAAATGATTGAAAAGATTGAGAACAGGAAGAAGTATGAGTTTCTCATCTTAAGCGGCCACAGCGATTTCGAGTATGCCAAAAAAGCGATCAGCTATGGGGTGACCGAATATCTTGTTAAGCCTCTGAATCACCAGATTCTGGAAGTCTCCCTGCAAAAGGCCATAGCAAACCTGAATGATAAGAACCTGCTGAACAACACAAAATACCAGATCAAAGACTTTTCTGATGTTTATCAGGATATTCAGAGTGAAGACCCTTTGCTCCAGGCGATTATCACCTTTATCAAAGAGAACTACACACATAAGATTGTTCTGGACGATGTATCCGGCGAATTGAACTACAGTGTTTCATCCATAAAAAACAAATTGAAAGAGCATGGTCTCAAATTCAATTCCACATTGAACCGTTACAGAATCTATAAGGCCACTCAACTGATGCGTCTGGGGGAGCTGCCCGTGTACAAAGTGGCCCGGATGGTCGGTTTTAAGGATTACAAATACTTCTGTACCATTTTCAAGAAATATACCGGCCATTCGGTTACCGAACTGATTCGAAAAAAATAAAGATCCCCGGCCTTTGGCTTTTTTTCATCCGAAGTCTGCCTTTTCGTGGTATATCGGGCTGCTGAAAGCAGTGCTAAAATTATACATCACTTTACTAATAAGGAAGGTCGAAATGAAAAAAATCTTAGTCATGGCAGCAGTCTGTATGCTGGTCAGCTTCAATGTCTTTGCCACCGGTTCCCAGGAGTCCGTAGAATCCGGAAGCGCTCCGGAAGAGAAGAAACTGGTTGTGTACTCTCCCAACTCAGAGGGTCTGCTCAATGCGGTGGAAAAACCTTTTGAAGAAAAATACGGTATTGAAGTGGAGTTCATTTCCGCTGGTACCGGTGAGTGTCTCAAACGTATTGAAGCAGAAAAACATGATCCCCAGGGGGATGTGATGTACGGCGGAAGCTATGCAACAATCCTGGCTCAGAGAGACCTGTGGGCAGATTATGTGAGCAAGAACGATGCGTATCTGGTGGAAGCATTCCGGAATGAAAGCGGTTATGTTACCAAAAACACCCTTGACGGCAGCGTTATTGTAATCAACAAGACAAAAATGGCAGAAAAACTTCCCGGTGTTACCATCACCGGTTATGAAGATATCATCAAATACGGACCCCAGCTGGAAGGACAGATCGTTTCCGGTGATCCCGCCAAATCATCCAGCTCCTTTGCTCATCTGACCAATATGCTGATCGACTTCGGCGGATACGAAAGCGATGCGGCCTGGGACAAGGTTGCCGATATTTTCAAAAATCTGAAGGTTCTGGGTTCCAGTTCCGGTGTCTGGAAGGGTGTAAGAGACGGCGAGTATACCATCGGTCTGTCCTATGAAGACCCCTGCCTGACCCTGATCAACGACGGCGCCGATGTAGAAGTCATCTACATGGAAGAAGGTGTTGTATTCCTGCCCGCCGGCTGTGCCATCATCAAGGACGCCAAACATCCTGAAGCGGCCAAACTGTTTATGGACTTCATTACATCTAAAGAAGTGCAGGAAGTATACGGCATGACCCTGACCAACAGACCCGTTTACGAAGGTGTGAAAACAGCGGATTACATGAAACCTCTTGATCAGATCAACGTGAAAGTGGAAGACACAGCCTATGTTTCTGCCAACAAGCAGAACATTGTTGACCGCTACATCGAGATGTATACAAGTCTGGAAGACTGATAAATTAACTTTACAGCACCTGAAGGAAGCCCGGGTTTTCTTCAGGTGCTTATTTTTTGGGGAAAAACAGTAATGAGTGTCGCGATAGATATAAATCATGCATTAAAAAAATACGGGGATAATGTCATTATTCCTGACTTGAATCTGAGTATTAAAGACGGAGAGTTCTTTAAATTATTGGGCCCCTCGGGCTGCGGTAAAACGACTCTGTTGAGAATGATCGCCGGATTCAACACCATCGAGGGCGGTGAGTTTCATTTTGATGAAAACATCATTAATGATCTGGACCCGAGCAAAAGAAATATCGGCATGGTTTTTCAGAATTATGCAATTTTCCCCCACCTGTCCGTGCGGGCGAATGTGGAATTCGGCTTGAACAACCGGGACTACAGTAAAAAAGAGATTGGTCCAC
>JAQQAM010000292.1 GCA_028532905.1 Spirochaetales bacterium | reverse complement strand
AGTAACTTTAACACAATTACAAACTTCATAATCTAAATCAATTTCTTTAAGCACTTAAATTCCTCTATCTTTTTTAATTAATTCATAAGCTTCATTTATTTCTTGAAGTTTCTTAGTTGCGTCATCAAATCTCTCTTCTTTTTCCCCTTTGTCATTAACCTGGTATGTATCGGTTTTATTTTTTCATGGTTCTACAATCCCGACCTGGGACTCCTGGCCATACTTATGAAAAGACTCGGAATGCAGCCTCTGCCCATACTGGCAGATGAGAATATGGCTACCTTCGGTATTATCTTTGCCGGACTCTGGCCGCAGATTGCCTATTGTATGATCCTTTATCTTACCGGACTGGCTGGTGTGAATACACAAATCGTAGAAGCCGGAAGAATAGACGGTGCCCACGGCAGTCAGATGCTGTGGCATGTGATCCTTCCCCAGCTGCGGCCGGCCACAATTGTGGCTCTGACCGTTACAGTGATCGGAGCCCTCAGGAGTTTCGACCTGATTGCCACCATGACAGCCGGTGGTCCCTGGGGCAGTACCTATGTACTGGCCTACCATATGTATGATGAAGCCCTGTTCAACTTCAAAATGGGCTACGGTGCTGCCATAGCGGTGGTTCTGTTCCTTATTATGTCGGTTTTCATCTATTTCTTCCTGAAACGAATGATCAGTACAGAGAGGTAAGCCATGTTTCCAACACCTATAGAAAAAAGAACAGTCCCCGTACGGGGCGCCTATGTTATCGGAGTGATTCTGCTTCTCGTTCTCTGGCTGCTGCCCATGGTCGCCATTCTGTCCACCTCCATCCGACCGGCGTCGGACATCTCAGCGGGTAACTACTGGGGTATGCCCAGCCATATTGCTCTGGCGGAAAACTACGGAGAGGTCTTTAATCCGGAACGGAGTCCCATGCTCCGCTATTTCATCAACTCAACAGTGATGACCCTGCCGGCGGTATTCTTCTCCATTCTCTTCAGTTCCATGGCGGGATTCGCCCTGGCCATCTACCCCTTCAAGGGACGGATTGCCCTGTATGCCATGTTTATTGCGGGAAACTTCATCCCCTTTCAGATTCTGATGATTCCTGTGAGAACCATGTTTGTGAAGTTCGGTCTGTTCGATACCATTACAGGATTGATTCTGTTTCATACGGCTTTTCAGTCGGGATTTGCCACCTTCTTTCTGCGGAACTTTATTGTGGAGCTTCCCTTTTCTCTGGTGGAATCCGCCCGTCTGGACGGGGCAACTGAACCCAGAATTTTCTTCTCCATTATGATGCCCCTGCTGCGTCCGGCTCTGGCCTCCCTGGGAGTTCTCCTCTTCACATTTATCTGGAATGACTTCTTCTGGGCTCTGACTCTGGTGCAAAGTGATGCGGCCCGGCCCATTACATTCGGTCTCAGTGCTCTGAAAGGGCAGTGGCTGATCAGCTGGAACCTGATTGCCGCGGGTGCTGTTGTTGCGGCTCTGCCGTCTGTTCTGGTGTTCTTTATCCTGCAGAGACAGTTTATACAGGGGCTGACCTTCGGCGGTGTGAAGGAATAGTTTGATTATACCCAAAATATTCGGCTCCGGAGTCTTTCCGGAGCTTTTCTGTTTTATAAAAGTCTGTAAATCCTTCTGAATTATAGGTTTTTCATTAGGGGATCTATTATAATTTCATACCACGAGGAGATTTTTATGAAACTGACAGCCAAGATACTATTGCCTGTTGTCCTGATGCTGACAGCGGCAGTGACGATCGTTTCATTAATAGGATATTCCAATATTGCAGATGAGGTGGATAACGTCATGAGGATCTCTACAGAGTCAACTCTGGAGGATATCCTGGTTCAGGTAGAAACATTTCAGGAAAATGAGGTAGCTTTGAAGGACTCCCTGAATACCAATTTTCTGAGAATTACCAGAACCGTGGCGGCTGCGGTCTCGGGAAATCCTGAGCTTAAGAACGGGGATGCCCTGTCTGCATTGGCCGGTCAGATCGGTGTGGAAGAGATTCATGTTATCAATAACCAGGGTGTTCTTTATACAGGTTCCATCCCCGATTTTTACGGCTTTGATTTTTCCACCAATGAACAGACAAAACCTTTTCTGGATATCCTGAGCAATCCTGAACTGGAACTGGCACAGGAACCTCAGAAACGGGCTGTGGACGGAGCTCTGTTTCAGTATGTGGGCGTTGCCCTTCCCGATGGTACGGGTCTGGTTCAGATCGGTGTCCTGCCCACTGAGCTGGAGGAGCTTCTGGAGCGTTCGGGAATCCAGAAAATACTGGATAACTATCCATTCAAAAATGATTCTTACGCTTATGTCATTGATGTTGAGACCAATTACAGTACTCATCATACTTTTCATGACAGAATTCTGACGGATATGAATCAGTTTGATTTTGCCAAACGGTTTCAGGATGAATATGAGGGAAGTTTCCGGTATGTCTATGACGATGTGGAAGTGTTCACCAGTTTTCAAACGACGGAAAACGGTATCTTTGTTGTGGCTGTTCCCACGGAAAATTACAGAAAAACCCTGATTCCCATCCTCATTGCCCTTATTTCAAGCTCTTTTATATCCCTTGTCCTCCTGATGGCTGTGATGTTTTTCATTGTGAGAAGGACGGTTAAACCTCTCAAGATTATAAGCCGCTCTCTCTATGAAATCTCCAGCGGAGAGGCGGATCTGACAAGACGGCTTGAGGTGACCGGGAAAGATGAGATTTCCGACGTGGCCATGAATTTCAACTCCTTTATGGAAAATCTCCAGTCCCTTATCCGAGATATTCAGACTGCTGTAGTTGAGACGGGAAACCTGAATGTAGAATTGTCCAGGAATACGGAAACCTCCTTTGAGTCTGCAGAGAATATTAAAGGCTATATCCTTTCCGTCCAGCAGCAGCTGGAGCTGTTGAACAGGAATATCGCAGAGAGTGCCACCGCCATGGAAGAGATCAGTTCCAATACCCAGTCTTTTGATACCATCATTTCTTCCCAGGCCGCCATGGTGGAAGAGTCTACGGCTTCCATCACTCAGATGATTGCCTCTTTGAATAATGTCAGCGGAATTACCAGTGCCAAGAAGGAGTCCACCGCGGCTTTGAATCATACGGCCAGTGAAGGGAAATCCCAGATCAACCTGACATCGGCAGAGTTCAAAACGGTGGAAGAAAAAATCGTCAGAATACAGGAGATGGCTTCGGCAATCAATAATATTGCCTCTCAGACCAACCTGCTGTCCATGAATGCGGCCATTGAGGCGGCTCATGCCGGTGATGCCGGGAAGGGATTTGCCGTTGTGGCCGAGGAGATCCGGAAACTGGCGGAAACATCCAGCTCCTCATCGGCCTCCATCAGTAATATGATCAAGGAGATAACCGAAGCGGTGAACAGCACTTCCGGAAGTGTCAGCAGTACGCTCACTACTTTTGACGCCATATCCCGGGAGGTTGAATCCACTGTAGACGCCTTTCATGAAATAGAAGATTCCGTTTCCGAACTGTCCATTGGAGGGAAACAGATTATGGAATCCACAGAGGAGATCAATAATGTCACAATGGAAGTCCGCAACGGTTCCTCTGAAATACACAACGGTATCGACACCAGCAATAAGTCCCTGATGACCATCCGGGAAAACTCTGTGGAAGTGGCCGGAGGCATTGAAGAGATCAACAAAAGAGCCGCAGAGGTTATCTCCTACATGGAGCGACTTCAGGAAACAGGGTCTGCTCTGAATAGAATTACAGAGGATCTGTCCCGGAAATTCAATCAGTTTAAAACTGAATAAACTCAGGGGGACAGCCTTCGGGAAATGATAACAGGGAAATCAGTTTTCCCTGTTTTTTTTTTAGGATAGAATAGGGATATGGAAACATATCCGGTAAGTTGCAATAAAGACTGCGGCGGCGGCTGCCCGCTGATCGCATACAGTGAGAAGGGCAGAGTTGTCCGTATAAAGAATAATCCCCTGGGGGCTCCGCGGCTGAAGGGCTGTAAACGGGGACTCCAGGCCATGCAGATGGATCAGCACCCCCAGCGTCTGACAAAGCCTCTGATCAGACTGGAAAACAGGCCCCGCAGCTTCCGGGATGTGGAATCGGCGGCTTCTGATTTCAGGGAGGCCGATTGGGAGGAGGCTCTGGATCTGGCTGCCTCCAGAATGAAGAGCTTCAAAGACAAGTACGGCTGTCAGTCCCTGATCGATCTGTCCAGCGGCGGAGCCTGCCGGGGGAAAATGCACAATAATTCCTCTTTGACATCCCGCTTCCTCACGCTCTGGGGAGGGGCTCTCCGTACCCGGGGCAGTTACAGTTCCGAGGCGGTGTCCTTTGTTATGCCCTACATGTTCGGAACCAAATTCACCGGTTCCGATGCGGCGACTCTGCAGTATTCCAATCTGATTATTCTGTGGGGTTACAATGCTTTTGATACCCGATTCGGAGCCGAAATGGTCCCCCGCATAAAGGAAGCCCGGAAGCGGGGAGTTCCTGTCATTGT
The DNA here is from genome assembly GCA_028532905.1 of Spirochaetales bacterium. GTDB lineage: Bacteria > Spirochaetota > Spirochaetia > DSM-2461 > DSM-2461 > Oceanispirochaeta. Next base: position 15,254 of record JAQQAM010000292.1, on the reverse strand, counting down.
CATTGATCCCCGGAAAACAAGGACTGCCGAGCATCTGGGCAGCTGGTGGATTCCGATCCGCCCGGGAACCGATACGGCTCTGATGGCGGCTGTTCTCTATTATCTGATGCGAAATGACCTGATTGACCACGGTTTTATCGATACATACTCCTATGGTTTTTCTGAACTGAAAGCCTATGTGATGGGAGAAACAGACGGTATTCCCAAAGATCCCGAATGGGCCTCCCGCATCTGCGCTGTGCCGGCCCGGGATATTGAGAAACTGGCAGATCTTTACGGCCGGACCTCACCCGCTGCACTCCTGCCGGGACTCTCTCTCCAGAGAGCCAGGGGAGGGGAGGAGGCCGGTCGCATGCCTGTGGCCCTGCAGCTGGCCACGGGAAATATCGGTATTCCCGGAGGAAGTTCGGGAGGCGCCTTCTGGGGTAAGTCCCCGGGGATTCCCTGTCCCTCCTTTCCGGTGCCCCCCCATGATGATCCCACCATCCCCGTTTATGAGTGGCCTGATCAGATTCTGGAGAAGAATATACGGGGAGCCTATATCACCGGGGGCAATCTGGTTGCCCAGGGCAGCGATATCAGGAAAAATATCAGGGCTTTTCAGAATCTGGATCTGGCCATAGGCCATGATTTTTTTCTGACCCCCACCATGGCTCTGTGTGACATTGTATTTCCGCCGGCCTCCTTTCTGGAGCGGGAAGATATTGTAAAACCCGAAGGACATTTCCTGCTGTACTCGGCAAAGGCGGCGCAAGCGCCGGAGGGGGTTCTGACAGACTATGAAATCTTTTCTCAAATATCCCGGCGGATGGGGTTTGAAGAGGCCTATACAGAAGGGAAAACAGCGGCAGACTGGATTGACTGTTTTCTGAAACAGTCCGCCGTAGGCGATCAGGAGGCCTTTAAGAGGGACGGAATCTTTATGGGTGAAAATCAGGAGCGGGTCGCCTTTTCCGATTTTATTGCCAATCCGTCGCTCTCTCCTCTGGCAACACCCTCAGGAAAGATTGAAATTGCCTCCCGGAAATATGAGGAACTGGGTTTTGACGGGTGGCCCCATTACAGGGGAGAGCTGCCGGATGATCCGGATTTTCCGTTGATGCTGATCACACCCCATCCCCTCCACGGAACCCATTCGCAGAATGCCAATATTGAAGGGTTCCGTCTGGAGGAGGACCGGGTTCTCTGGATGAACCCCACTGATGCGGGAAAGAGGGGAGTCGGTAAGGGGACTGAAGTCTATATCCGCAGCCCTCAGGGAGAGATGAAGATTCCGGTATTGATTACGGATAAAATTATGGCGGGGACTGTTTCCCTGAATGAGGGGTTATGGCCCGTTCTCAGTGCAGACGGGACTCTGGACTCCGGCGGTTCGGCCAATATGCTCAGTTCTACAGAACCGACTCTGCCCAGCCGGGGAGCCCGAACCCATACCATCTTTGTGCAGGTTTCTCTTTAGTGGGGAAAAAGGGCTCCCACACTCTCCCCGGTATGAATGCGGCGCATGGCTTCGGCCATGAGAGGAGCCACGGACAGAATCACCATATTGCTTAACTTTTTCTCCTCAGGGATAGCCACGGTATTGGTAACGATCACTTCTTCAACCTCCGCTTCTTTCAGACGGCCGGCTGCTTCACCGCAGAGGACCGCATGGACGGCGCTGACGTAGATTTTCCCCACACCCGCTTTTCTCAGGGTTTTAATGGTTTCCAGAATGGTGGAGCCCGTGGCTATTTCATCATCGAAAATAACCGCATCCTTGCCCCGGACATTACCAACTACCTCTCCCTGAGCCACTTCCGTATCGCTCAGGCGTCTTTTGTCAATTATGGCAATGGGAGCATCCAGTTTCTCTGCAAAACGGCCGGCTCTCTTGGCGCCCCCTGCATCGGTGGCCACCACAATCATATTCTCCTTGTTGGCCTTGTTTTTCATATAATCCGCAATGGTGGAGATGGCCGTCAGGTGGTCAACGGGCATGCTGAAAAAGCCGTGAACCTGAGCGGAGTGAAGGTCCATGGTCAGAACCCGGTCGGCTCCGGCTGTTTTCAGAAGATCTGCGATGAGCCGGGCGGTTATGGAGATCCGGGGAGCATCCTTTTTATCTGAACGGGCATAGGAGTAGTAGGGAATGACTGCTGTAATGCGGCCGGCTGAAGCGCTGCGCAGGGCATCCATGGTGATCAGCATCTCCATCAGATGTTCACTGACAGGGGTGGTGAGAGACTGTACAACAAAGACGTCCCTCTCCCTCACATTCTCCTGGATCTGCACCGACAGGTTGTCATTGGAGAATCGGGATATTTTCAGGGGACTCACATCAAGCCCCAGAACATCGGCAATGTCCTGAGTCAGATCACAGTTGGACCCGCAGCAGAAAATCTTGAGTTTGTCCTTCATTCACAGGCCTCCATTCCCAGAACCTTGAGGGCCAGCTCCACTTTCCCGAAGGGGGCACTGACCTGAAAACCCTGCACATGGGGTTCAATGGTCCGGCAGATCTCCTCGGCAATTCTGATCCCTTCGGCTATGCCTTCTTCTCTGGTCTGACAGCGGCTCATCCGCTCCATCACATCATCAGGAACTTCAACTCCGGGGACTTCATTCCGCATAAACTCGGCGTTTTTGAAACTCACCAGAGGCCAGACTCCGGCTACAACCGGGATTGAGGGAAAGGCAGAGGCGGCATCCAGAAAACGGAGCAGAGCATCCGCATCAAAGACAGGCTGGGTTATGGCAAACTCGGCTCCCGCCTCGATTTTCCGGCGGTAACGGTCCAGCTCCAGCTCGGGAGAGACGGCGCAGGGATTGGCTCCCACTCCCGTAAAAATGGCTGTGGGAGGGGTAATGGGATTGCCCCCGAAGTCCCGGCCGTAGTTCAGGTTATGAACCACCTGAGTCAGGCCGACGGCATCCACATCAAAGACGCCCGTCACTTCGGGATAATCTCCCGACTTGGGAGGATCTCCCGTGATTACCAGAAAGTTATTCAGACCCGCGGCTACTGAGCCCAGAATATCCGATTGCATTCCCAGCAGGTTTCTGTCCCGGCAGGTATAGTGGAGGACCGCTTCAATGCCCGCTTCTCTCTGAATGATGGAGGCGGCAATCATGGGAGAGACCCTGGCACTGGCCCGGGGGCCGTCAGGAATATTAATGGCATCCACACCGTGGTAGGCGCAGGTTTTAGCCTTGTTAATAAAGTTTGTCAGGTCTGTGCTTCTGGGCGGGGTAAGCTCTACGGAGGTCACCATCTTGCCCTGTTTCAGAAGGCAGGCCAGCCGGGATTTCAGTTCCTGGGGGACAGGAGTGATTTCTACCGAATCCCGGTCCACCGCTTTGATCTCCACATGCTGTTTGACCAAGGAGGTGGCTTTTACCGTCCGGGAGGCCTTGAGGATATGGTCGGGTGTGGTTCCGCAGCATCCCCCCACGCCGCTGACCCCCAGTTCGATGAACTTTTTGGCGTAACTGGCAAAATATTCGGGATTGGTCAGGTAGACCATACGGCCGTCCTGCTGTTTGGGAAATCCCGCATTGGGCATGGCGATGAGGGGCTTCTCTGTGAGGGTCACAGCCTTTTCCACCCAGTTGTAGGTATGGGAGGGGCCGGTGCCGCAGTTCAGTCCCAGGACCTGCAGGGAATCGCAGGCATTGAGCTTTTCCATCAGGGTTTCCAGATTTTCCCCTCCGGGGGTATATCCCTCTTCGGTAAGGGTGAAGCAGCCGCAGACCGGCAAACCTGTTGATGCGGCGCATTCGGCTGCCAGGATCAGCTCGTCTCCGTGGCTGAAGGTCTCCAGAAGAATCAGATCGACCCCCCCTTTTTTCAGAGCCTCTGCCTGCTGGGTGAAGACCTCGGTCAGTTCCTGCCGCCGGTTTTCCTTAAGGATCTGTCCCGATTTGAGGCAGGGACCCATGGAGCCGGCTACATACTGATCGTCTCCGGCATACTCCCGGGCCAGACGGGCGGCGGCGGTGTTGATCTCTTCCACCTTGTCTCCCAGGCCGTGTTCGGTCAGTTTGATCCAGTTGGCGCCGAAGGTGTTGGTCTCCAGAACATCGGCACCGGATTCACTGTAGGCCTTGTGAACCTCGGCTACCATTTCGGGATTGGTTATATTCAGTTCATCGTAGCAGCGGTTCAGAAAAACACCTCTGCTGTAAAGCATGGTGCCCATGGCGCCGTCAAAGACGAGGGGCTGTTTTGTGATTCGTTCCAGAAATGGGGTCAAGGGTCTCTCCTTCAATATTTATCAGATCAGGGCCATCGGGAGCGGCCTGACCGGATTGCCGGGCAGGCCGTACCGGATCAGGCTGCCGGATCAGTCTACCGGATCAAAAAGATCCTTTGTGGAATAGCACAGAGGGCAGACCCAGGTATCGGGCAGGTCTTCAAAGGCTGTCCCGGGGGGGATTTCCCCCATGGGGTCTCCCTGGGCCGGATCGTAGATATATCCGCAGTTAATACATATATATTTCATTGTGCCAATCTCCTGTATTAAACGGCAAAATATTTTGCCTGAGGATGGTGGGCCACCAGAGCCGAGGTACTCTGCTCGGGGACCATTTCATAATTTTCGGTCAGGGAAATGCCGATCCGTTCAGGCTTGAGCATCTCAAAGACCAGACCCTGTGCCGAAATATCGGGGCAGGAGGGATAGCCGAAGCCGTAGCGGGATCCCTGATACTGCTGGGTCACATACCCGTGGATATTTTCAGGCTCCGTAGAGGCAATTCCCAGCTCCTGTCTCATCCGTTTATGCCAGTATTCGGCCAGGGCATCGGTCACTTCCACCGAGAAGGCGTGGAGCATCAGATAATCGTGGTATTCATCGGCCTCATACAGCTGGGCTGTTCTTTTGGATACCTCTTCTCCGATGGTGACCACAAAAAGGCCGGCCACATCCCCCCCTTCCGAGGCATTCTTATAGTAATCCGACAGACAGAGAAAGGGGGCTTCTCCCTGTCTGGGGAAGGCAAAGTCAAACTCTTTTCCATCATGATTCATGACCAGATTGTTTTCCCGGCTCTCACAGGCAAAATAGCCGTAGGCAGCCTTGGCATCAATAAGCCCTTCATTCAGAAACTGATGGCGGAAGTCTTCATACAGGGGTTCCACTTTGGTTCTGATCAGGTCCTGGTATTCACCGGATGTCATCTTTCCTCTGCGGTACCCCCAGCGTCCCCGGAACAGGGCCTGCTTGTTGATCAGGGAAAGAACCTCTTCCAGATCAATATCTGTGACGATTCTGTCTCCCAGAAAGGGAGCCCGGGGCACGGGATTGTCCCTTGAGACGGCGGCATCCTTGAGTCCCGGTTTGACCTCTTTGGAGTCCGTCGGGGCGGACCATTCAGTGGCTTTAAGAGTGCCTGCTTCAAAATCACGCACCTTCTTCAGGGCATCAAAGGCAACCAGATTGTAGACCACAGGGGATGCGTATCCGGGAACACAGCTCTGGGCGACGAATTTCCGGGTCAGAGCCGCTCCTCCCAGAAAAATGGGCACATTCAGCCCCGCTTCTTCATACTGGGGCATGCTCTCGGACATAACCATGGCCGATTTTACCAGAAGGCCGCTGAGGCCGATGATATCCACATCGTACTCTCTGGCTTTCTGAATCACAGTTTCCGCTGGTACCTTGATGCCTATATTGTAGACCTTGTAGCCGTTATTGCTCAGGATAATATCCACAAGGTTCTTTCCGATATCGTGTACATCCCCCTGTACCGTGGCCAGGAGTATCTTCAGCTTGTCCGACTCATCCGATTTCTCCATCAGGGGTTCCAGATAACGGACCGCCATCTTCATGACCTCCGCCGACTGCAGGACAAAGGGGAGGAGAATCTCTCCCTTGCCGAAGAGTTCCCCCACATGCCGCATTCCGGGCACCAGAATATCGTTGATGATTCCCAGAGGAGAGCGGCGCTGCAGGAGCATATCCAGAACATCTTCCAGGTCGTCCTTGTTTCCGGTAACCACCTTGTCATAAAGCTGGGCTTCGATGGGTTTCCACTTCTGTTCTTCCTCTTTGTCTCCTGTATCAGCAGCATTGCTGAAATGATCGATAAAGGTGAGGAGGGGAGATTTTTCCGGATCTTTTACCCGGTCATAGAGCAGATCCATGCAGATTTCCCTGTCTTCCTCGGGTATGGAGGCCAGGGGCATCATTTTGGCGGCATCGATAATGCAGGAGTCCAGTCCGGCTTCCAGGGCTTCATGCAGGAAGACCGCATTAAGAATCTTCCGGCTGGCGGCGGAAAGGCCGAAGGATATATTGCTGAGTCCCAGCATGGTAAGGCAGCCGGGGAGCTCTTTTTTGATTCCCCTGATGGCATCCATGGTCTGAATGGCGGCATCCCGGAGGGTTTCGTCTCCCGCACCGATGGTGAAGGTCAGGGGGTCAAAGAGGATATCCTGGGGACGGAGCCCCATCTCATCAACCGCAATGGCATGAATCCTTTTGGCAACGGCTAATTTGTCCTTGGCCGTCATGGCCATGCCCTTTTCATCTATGGTCAGGGCGACAACAGCCGCTCCGTACTGTTTAACAAGCTTCAGAACCTTGTAGATATTGACTCCCCCGTCTTCCAGGTTCACCGAGTTGATGATACAGCGTCCCGGATAGATCTGCAGAGCCCGCTCAATAACAGCGGGAGTGGTGGAGTCGATCATCAGGGGTGGTTTCAGGGATGAGGCGTAGGTTGGGATCAGAGTTTCCATATCCTTCATTTCATCCCGTCCGGCATAGGCGGTACACAGGTCTATGACATGGGCGCCCACGGCCTCCTGTTCCCGGGCAATGGTCAGGCAGGTGTCATAGTCGTCTGCCAGAAGGGCTTCCCGGAAGCGTTTAGACCCGTTGGCGTTGCAGCGCTCTCCGATAATAAGGGGTTTGATCGGCTGGATCAGTTCCACCGATTCGTAAAGACTGGCCAGTGATGGTTTCAAGACTGTACCTCTCTTTCTGCAGGTTTTACTTTTTCCAGACTCTCTTTCAGTCTGGCAATATGTTCAGGAGTTGTTCCGCAGCAGCCTCCGGCCAGGGTCACTCCCCAGTCTCCCACAAAGGTTTTCAGTTCCGATGCATAGGCCTCGGGGGTCATGGGATAGGTTGTTTTACCGTCCACAATTTCCGGGAGTCCCTGGTTGGGAATACAGGAGATTCTGCCGGACCAGTTATGACTCAGCCAGCGGATGCTGCTCAGCATGTCTTCCGGTCCTGTGGCACAGTTCAGGCCGAAGGAGAAGACATCAAAGGGTTCAATGATGGCCGCCGCCGCAGCTATATCGGTTCCCGCCAGCATGGTGCCGGTGCTTTCTATTGTGACCGAAACCATAATGGGGATATCCCTGTTTTTCTCTTCAAGAATGGACCTGGCGGCGATAAGGACTGTTTTCAGCTGCAGGATATCCTGGGCGGTTTCCAGTATCAGAAGATCCACACCCGCATCCACCAGAGTCTCTATCTGTTCTCTGTAGGCGACTTCCAGATCTTCGACGGTGATATGTCCCAGGGAGGGGAGTTTGGTTCCGGGACCTACGGAGCCGGCCACCCATCCGGCACCGTGTTCTTCCACCGCCGCCCGGGCACAGGCTACGGCAGCTCTGTTGATGTCGGCGGCCCGGTCCTGAAGACCGTATTCTCCCAGTACAATGGATGTTCCCCCAAAGCTGTTGGTCTCAACGATATCGGCACCGGCTCTCAGAAAGCTCAGGTGCATCTCTTTGATCCTCTCGGGTGCTGAAAGGCAGAGGTATTCGTTGCATCCCTCATTTCCGTCCCACACCGTATCGGGAAGATCCATATTCTGGATGCTGGTACCGCAGGCACCGTCCAGAATCAGTACATCTTTTTCTGTCAGTTTCATAAGATGGTTCCTCCTAAATCCATGTTCAGACCCTGTGGTCTGCCGGTACCCGGAACCGGTGTAAAATTCCGGGAATACTCTCCCGTTATCTGATGATCCAGGATACGGGAGTCTCGTGTTTGTTCTACTGTATAGAAATAATCTGATCTATGTAATGTATTCAGTGGTAAATTTATCTTAAGATCTGTTGTTCATTGGTAAACATTATATGCCGGTATTACGTTTACATCCCTCTTTGCCGGCGGTCCATAATAATCTGGTCTGCCAGAGTCCGCAGCCGGGGCATGGCATGTTTATAGAATTTCTTAAGACCCGGGCACAGGTAGGAGAGACCGTTGTTTTCCTCTCCGGTTCTGTGTTTCTGACAGTCTCCGTGACAGAAGGAGAGCCAGGGGCAGCTGCTGCATTCGGTCTGGAAGTTCATTTTACAGGCCCCGAAGGCGGTGTATGTACTGTGGGTCAGAAATGAGGACCAGCTGTCGGAATTGACATTCCCCAGTTTCAGATCATCTCTTACATAAAAGTCACAGGGATAAACCGACCCGTCATATTCCACCACAAAATAATGACAGCAGTTGGTATCCATATCACAGGTGGAGGGATGTCCCAGAACCATTTTGTTCAACAGGGAATCGAACATTCTCACAGAGACCTGATAGCGGTGTTCATACCAGCGGTCGAAGATCCCGATCAGAAAATCTCCCCATCCCCCGGGTGTGACCGAATATGCTTCCGGTGTGATTCCATCCTCTTTGAATTCCACACAGGGAATGAACTGCAGAAAGTGCTCTCCCCGCTCATAAAGGTAGTCATAGACCAGTTCGGGCTCCCGGCTGTTCCGGTCATTCACCAGAGTGAGAATATTGTATTCCACTTTATGCTTTTTCAGCAGTTCCAGTCCTTTGAGAACCTGCTGGTGGGAGCCTTTTTTTCCGGCTGTTTTTCTGTAGTGGTCATGAAGCTCCGGCGAACCGTCCAGACTGACCCCCAGAAGAAATTTATACTCACCGAAAAAGGCGGCCATTTTGTCGTCTATAAGGGTTCCGTTCGTCTGCAGGGCATTGGCGATGGAGGCGCCGGGAGGGGCATACTTTTTTTCCAGCTCCACCAGCTTTTTAAAAAAGGGAAGTCCCATGAGGGTGGGTTCTCCCCCCTGGAAGGCAATGGAATACTGGGGCTGACTGGTCTGCATATAACTGCGGACCATCTTTTCCAGAGTACTGTCACTCATTCTGGTTTTTTCCGATTCACAGAGATGATCCAGATAGAAACAGTATTCACAGCGGAGATTACAGTCGGCGGAAGCCGGTTTTACCAGCAGGGAAAAAGCTTTCATAGGGCTCAAATTGTAAGGAAGCTGGGGCTGGAGGTCAACGGACCTGTTTTGCGGTTGACATCTTTATCTCCGGAGTATTAAGTTTATAGTACCAGTACGCCTGGATCCCCAAAGGGACCGGGACGTTGAGGGAAACATAATGAAATTGACAGCATATGCAGCAAACCTCCGTCCGTCTCCGCCTTTTATTCGGAGGGATGGTTATGTCTTTTATTGAGTTCCGGGACGTCCGTTTCACATATCCCGGGCAGAAAGAGGCTGCTCTTAAAAATATCTCATTCTCACTGGACCAGGGGAGTCATACGGCTGTCATTGGAGGAAACGGGTCCGGAAAGAGCACTCTGGCCCGCCTGATGACCGGTCTTCTGGTTCCTGAAGCAGGGGATGTTCTGGTGGACGGGAATAACAGCCGGGATACAAAACTCCACAGGCAGATCAGAACCCGTGCGGGTCTTGTCTTTCAGAATCCTTCGACTCAGATTGTGGCCACCGTTGTCCGGGAGGATACGGCCTTCGGCCCCGAAAATCTGGCTCTGGACAGTGAGGAGATCAGAAAACGTGTCAGAACAGCCCTGGAAAATACGGAATTGAGTTCCCTGTCGGGAAGAGAGACCCATATGCTTTCTGCCGGTCAGCAGCAAAGACTGGCCATGGCAGGTATCCTGGCCATGGGGACCGGCTGCCTCATTCTGGACGAGGCTGAATCCATGCTGAACCCCCGGGGCAGAAAGGAAATGTACTCTCTTCTTGCCTCTCTTCATGCAGAGGGGTTTACCATTATCCGCATTACCCATTTTATGGATCAGGCCGCCGGGGCGGAGCAGATTATGATTCTCCATGAGGGGGAGCTTGTCAGCCGGGGCTGCCCTGTAGAGATTTTCAGACATACCCCTTTCGAATTAAACCGCTGGTCTCTGAGGCCTTCCCCCGTTCAGGAGCTGGCCGCTTTTCTTGATTCCCCAGGGGTAAATGATACTGCCGGAGGGATGAAGGGGGAGGTCCTGCTTCAGGAAGAGGATTTCATTGAAAGACTAAAAGAAGTCTATCCGGATATTTCCGGAAAGGGACAGGCCGTTGCCTTTTCCACGCAATCTGCCGGGAGAACGGAAAACGTCGAGCAAGAGGTCCCGGACGTCAGAGACAGTCAGACATCCGCCTCAACCGCTGTTCCCGTGATCACTCTGAAATCCGTCAGCAGGACATACGGAAGTAAAAGCCCCCACCCTGTGAAAGCCCTTGAGGATATATCCTTCACCCTCCGCAGGGGGGAGTCTGTCTCTGTTATGGGGACAACGGGATCGGGGAAATCCACCTTTCTGCAGATGATGAACAGCCTTCTGCTGCCTGATACAGGAGAACTCACCCTTCTGGGACAGAATCCTCTGGATAAAAAAACAGATCTGGCAGTCCTGCGCAGCAGAATCGGTCTGGTCATGCAGCAGCCTGAAAAGCAGCTGTTTGCCAGTCTTGTGGGGGATGATGTGGCCTTCGGTCCCCGGCAGACGGGGATAAAAGGGAAAGAACTCTCCCGGAGGGTCCGGGATGCCCTGGAGAGGGTAGGACTGAGTTACAGGCAGTACCGGGATTTTCCTGTCCGGGCTCTCAGCGGCGGTCAGAAAAGAAAGGCCGCCCTGGCGGGAGTCCTGGCGATGAACCCGGAAATTCTCCTGCTGGATGAACCCACTGCCGGTCTGGACCCCCAGTCTGCAGAGAGTCTGGAAGCCATACTCCTCTCCCTTCACAGGGAGGGCATCAGCCTTGTGACAGTGACCCATAATGTGGAACAGGCCCTGCGCCTGTCTGACAGACTTCTGGTATTCCGGGACGGTAAACTCTCCTGGGACGGCCCGGCTTCCGGTTTCTTTCAAAGCCATGATCCCGCCGATTACGGTCTGGAATATCCCCTGAGCAGCAGAATCGCCGGGGCTTTGGATCTTCATCCTCTTCCGGTGACTCCTGAAGAACTCCGTGCCCGTCTGGAGCCTGCGGTATGAATGATTTTGAAATCCTCCAGAATCTGTCTTTGGGGCAGTACAGACCGGGAGACAGTGGTATTTACAGACTGAATCCGGCATTGAAGCTGGCTGCTCTTCTGGTGCTCATGGTCCTGATCCTACTGGCTCCCTGGTTTCCCCAGCTCCCTGTGCTGTTTGTACTTCTGGCCGTACTGGCCCGGTTGTCAGGACAGGGGCTTCTGTCCCTTTTGAAGGGGACGGGTCCGGTTCTCCCCTTCCTGGTTCTTATTGCCCTGATTCAGATGTTTTTCATTCCCCGGGACTATGCCGGCTCTTCCCTGTTTACCCTTGGCCCCCTGGCTCTGCACAGGGAGGACCTGGTTTTCACAGCCAAGATTTTCGGACGGTTTTTCTGCCTGTTCCTTCTGTTTACCCTCTTTACAACGGTCACAACCGTATCGGAAATCAGTCATGGCGCAGAGATACTGTTCCGGCCTTTCGGCAGGAAAAAAGCCTTCTCCCATGATCTGTCCCTTGTGATTACCATAACCTTCCGCTTTATACCCATTCTGGCCATGGAAGCGGAACACATCACAAAGGCACAAGCCTCCCGGGGCGGTTCATTCGGAACCTGGAAAACAGGGTTTATAAAAAAAATGCGTCTGTATATACCTTTGATAGTGCCCCTTTTAATCGCGGCTCTGGAAAGGGCGGAACTTCTGGTTGAGGCTATGGAGGCCCGTTGTTATGAAGCCGGCAGAGAGCGGAGCCGGCTTACCGAATATGCATGGAATGTCCGGGATACCCGGGCTTTGATCATACTGGTTCTGCTGACCCTGGTTTTAACAGGCAGCAGATTTCTTTTGTCATTTCATTATCCTTAAGGGAGGAGTTTATGTCCGATACCAATCGTACCCGTAAAATCGTCATCACAGCAGTGATGGCCGCCGTTTCTGTTGTTCTGGGAGCCACTAGGCTGGGATTTATCCCCTGGTTTTCAGGAGCATCCCTGACCGTAATGCACGTTCCCGTGATTATCGGTGCCATCCTGGAAGGTCCGGTGGTCGGAATGATCATCGGTCTGATTTTCGGGGTGTTCAGTCTGATTCAGGCGGCAGTCGCCCCCACAGGTCCGGTGGATGTCTTTTTTGTGAATCCCCTGATTTCAGTTCTGCCCCGTGTCATCATCGGGCTCAGTGCCTGGGCTGTCTACCGGGCGTTCAACGGAAAAATGAATCTCTTTGCCGTTGTTCTGGCCTCAATTGCCGGAAGCCTGACCAATACGGTTCTGGTTCTGGGAGGACTGGGGATTGCAGGCGCTCTTCCCTGGGAACTGATCTGGGCCATTATCATGGCAAACGGTCTGGCGGAAGCCGGAGCGGCAGCTGTTATCTGTGCCGCAGTGATTCTCGCCTGGAAAGCGGTGGAGAGTCCTGTGTCGGAAAAAGGGAAAACAGCAAACCTCGATGATCTGGAGGATGATGAATAATGCTGCTCGCTGTAGATGTGGGAAACACAAATATTGTTCTGGGAGTTCATGACGGCGATACCTGGAACAACCACTGGAGAATCAGCACCGACCAGTCCAAAATGCCCGATGAGTACGGTGTGCTTGTCCGGGATCTGATGCGGAACGGAGGCGTAGAGCGGGGTACCATAACACAGGCTGTTATCAGCTCGGTGGTTCCGGGGTTAACCGAGAGAATCAGGGAAATGGTGGAAATTACGACAGGAATCGAGCCCCTTATTGTGGGACCGGGTGTTAAAACAGGACTGAAAATCTGTATTGAAAACCCTGCCGAACTGGGAACCGATATTGTCTGCAACTCGGTGGCTGCCTACAACCGGATTCAGGGAAACTGTATTGTGGTGGATTTCGGTACGGCTCTGACCTTTACGGCCATCAGAGAGCCGGGTGAGATTCTGGGTGTTTCCATCGCCCCCGGTCTTCAGGCTGCCGCGGAGGCCCTGTCGGAGCATACGGCTCAGCTGCCCCAGGTGTGGCTGGAACCTCCTCAGAAGGCCATCGGCACCAATACGATCAAGTCCATACAATCCGGAGTGGTCTGGGGATACACAGGGCTTGTGGAGTCTCTGATCGACAGAATGAAGAAGGAGCTGGGGGGAACGGCCTCTGTTGTGGCAACCGGCGGACGGTCTCAGGTGATCGCTCCCCTGACAGACCGCTTCACCCTTACGGAACCCTGGCTGATTCTGGAAGGCCTCAGGCTGATCGCCGGCCGGAACCGGTCGTTTTTCGAGAGATAGAATTCAGGGCAGGTCCAGTTCTGTGACAGTCTGCTCATCATCAACGGAAAACCACTCTTCTTCGGAAAAGGCATCGCTGGCGATATCACTGATGTTCCGCTTCATGTACTTCCCCTTACAGCTGGCTGCCACAGACCCGTCGGGGAGATAGAGTTCTCCGGTCCCTTCAAAGAAGGGGCCTTTCTCCCCGACAATACGGCCGCAGGCTTTCAGCTGGACCCCGTAGGGGACAGGCTTTCTGTAGCGGATCTGCAGGTCCACGGTGACTCCCCAGACCTGCTCCTCGTATTTTGCCATAATGGCCCGGCCGATGGTTTCATCCAGTATGGCGGCGGAAATCCCGCCATGGGTGATGCCGGGGTAGCTCTGGTGCCGGGGTTCCGGTGTAAAGAGGGCAATAATTTCATTGGTCTCTGTTTCGTAGAATTTGGTCTTCAGGCCGAAATCATTGCTCTGCCCGCAGACAAAGCAGTTTCTGGAATTGTTCTGTTTTCCCTTAATGCTGTGTTTCATAAGGGTATAGTACCTTATTCTTACATTTTGTGCAGCCGTGTCAGGAATATTGCCCGTCCGGCAGGAGGGCTTCCGAATAATCCAGGCTCATCCGGGCAAAGTGATCCACTTTCTTTTTGGACTCTTTTTTCAGGTCGAAGATTAATCTGTTCAGTTCATCCAGACTGGTCTCTCCCGGATGTTCAATATCCAGTACAGCGGCACTGACGGTAATCAGTTTGAAACATTCCCAGCGTCCCTTTCTGTTTCTGGCCCGCATACACCCCTCTTCCCTGTGACGGGGATCATAATAGGAGAGCGCCCCGTTGGCAAACTCCTGTTGGGCTTCTCTGACCGAAAGACAGTGGGGATCTTTATCCGGATTCTCCTGGATGACAATAAAGTCATCCCCACCTACATGGGCGATAAAGTCATTCTCAAAGCTGAAAATCTTCTTCAGCAGCTCTGCAAAGAGGATAATCAGACGGTCTCCCATTCTGAATCCGTATGTGTCATTGAAGGGTTTGAAATGGTTGAAATCGAAAAAGATAACCCGGCATCCTTTCCTGTTACCAGAAGCCAGAACATCTGCCAGTTTTGAATGAATAGTGAAGTTGCCGGGCAGTCCCGTCAGGGGATTCTGCTCCCGGGCATGAGCCAGTTTCTGCTCATAAATCAGTTTGATTAGATTGGAGGGGTCCAGAAGACCCAGATATTTTCCGTTTGTCGTAATCAGTATCCCTTCGTTGTTGCCGAAGGAGGCGCTGATATCCAGAATCTTCTCCAGGCTGCTGCTGATTTCAGCCATGGGTATTTTAGAGATAAAGGGTTCCAGTCCCCTGCTGTGGGAGTGGTTTTTAAACAGGGATATTCCGTAGGGGGAATAGACGTACTGTTTCAGGTCCATTTCCCTGATCACCCCTATGGGCTCGTTTGACGAGTTGACAACCGGAAGGAGAGATAATTCCGGATTTTTCTGAAATCGTTTGAGGGTGGCCACTCCGTCTTCACTGATTCTGATGGCTGGTATGGGAGTCAGATGTTCTTCGATCAGGTGGGACTGGGCGTCTCCCCGTCTTCTTCCGTACAGCTCTTTCCCGTTATCCAGACTGTAGGATGTTCTCAGCCTGGCAAGATCCTGTTCGGGTTTGGCAATTCTGTATCCCTGCAGATAATCGCAGCCGATTTCCCGGCAGAAATTCAGTTCCTGGTCGGTTTCGATTCCTTCTGCAACGACTTTGATCCCCATCAGGTGGGACATGTTCACAATATTTTCGGCAAAAAGCTTTTTCTTCTGATCCCGGTCTATTCCGTCAATAAAGAAACGGTCG
>JAQQAM010000291.1 GCA_028532905.1 Spirochaetales bacterium | reverse complement strand
ATTGATTACACGATGAATGGCTCAGTTTTTCAATGGCTTCGGGCTCTTCCGAGGTAAGCTGGGCAATCCGGCTGTCCGAGAGGCCGCACTTTTTGGCTTCCATCATCAGTTCCCTGTCCATCTCCGGGGCAGCGGCAATTTTGTTTTCCAGTTTCACCTGTTTCTGCAGCTGATAGAGGAACCAGATATTGAACCCGGTTTTTTCAGACAGCTCCTCGAGGGATCCCTTGGGATGCCATTTGATCCAGGTATAGGCTCCCATCAGTCTTCTGGGATGGGCTGTGGTCAGAATCTCTTCCAGTTCGGATTCACTGATCCGCATGGCTGTCAGACCGTCGTGGCCGGTTTCTGCCGCCCGGAGTGCCTTGTTCAGGGCTTCCAGTGCGGTCCTTCCCAGAGCCAGAGACTCACCCACAGATTTCATCTGGGTTCCCAAGGCTGAGTAGCCGGTGGGGAACTTTTCCGTTTCAAAACGGGGCACCTTGACGGCGCAGTAATCCAGAGCCGGCTCAAAACAGGAGGCGGTTTTTCCGGTGATCTCGTTTAAGACCTCATCCAGAGTGTATCCGACAGCCAGTTTCGCCGAACAGCGGGCAATGGGAAATCCTGTG
This sequence comes from Spirochaetales bacterium, assembly GCA_028532905.1. Classification (GTDB taxonomy): domain Bacteria; phylum Spirochaetota; class Spirochaetia; order DSM-2461; family DSM-2461; genus Oceanispirochaeta. Next base: position 15,444 of record JAQQAM010000291.1, on the reverse strand, counting down.
GCCTTACTGGCCAAAGCGGAAGACCGGGACACACGGGGATTCATCTCGATGACGATCATCCTTCCTGTATCCGGCTTGACGGCGAACTGCACATTGGAGCCCCCGCAGTCTACGCCGATGGCCCTGAGGATATCGATGGAGGCTGTCCGCATTTTCTGAAAAGCCCGGTCATCCAGGGTCTGAATGGGGGCAATGGTGATGGAGTCACCCGTATGCACACCCATGGGGTCTATATTTTCGATGGAACAGACGATAATGGCGTTGTCCGCCTTGTCTCTCATAACCTCCATCTCGAACTCTTTCCATCCGATAAGTGATTCTTCAATCAGGGCTTCCCCGACCGGACTCTCCAGAAGGGCTTTCTCCACCAGGGATTTCAGCTCGTCATGGGAGTAGGCAATGCTTCCTCCCATTCCCCCCAGAGTAAAACTGGGACGGATTACCAGGGGCAGCCCCACTTCCTTTTCCAGCTTCAGGGCACCGGCAACGGTTTTTGTGGTGATGGACTTGGGAGATTCCAGGCCCAGGCTGTCTACAACCTTCTTGAACTCCCCTCTGTCCTCAGCTTTGAAGATGGACTCGGTTTTGGCACCGATAACCTCAACGCCGTATTGTTCCAGAACCCCTTCTTCCGCCAGATCCAGGGTCAGGTTCAGAGCCGTCTGACCGCCCATGGTGGAAAGAACCGCATCGGGGCGCTCTTTGCGGATAATCTCGGTCACATATTTAACTGTCAGGGGTTCCACATAGATTCTGTCGGCAATCCCCGGAGTGGTCATCACTGTGGCGGGATTGGGGTTGACCAGAATAACCTCGTACCCCTCTTCCTTTAAAGCTTTTACAGCCTGGGTTCCCGAGTAGTCGAACTCGCAGGCCTGACCGATGATAATCGGTCCTGATCCGATAATAAGTATTTTATGTAAATCTTTTCTGGCGGGCATTATTTCTCTTTCACCTCATTCTTGTTTACAACCTCGAGAAAGGCATCAAAAATCCAGGACGAATCCACCGGGCCGGGAGCCGCTTCGGGGTGGAACTGAACACAGAGAAGGTTTTTATCCTTCCACTCAAGACCTTCGACAGAACCGTCGTTGGCATTCCGGAACCGAACAGTCACACCGTCTGGCAGAGAGTCCTCTTTTACCGCAAAACCGTGGTTCTGAGAGGTGACGAACACCCGGCCGGTCTCTTCATCCCGTACAGGATGGTTGCAGCCGTGGTGACCGAACTTCATTTTATAGGTTTCCGCTCCCATGGACTGCCCCAGAATCTGGTGTCCCAGGCAGATTCCCACAAGGGGATACTCCCCTAAAAGACTTTCTGCCAGCTGCACCTGCGCCTTCAGGACACCCGGATCTCCGGGGCCGTTGGAAAGAAACACACCCTGAGGATTGATTTTTCTAATATCTTCCAGAGAGGCATCCGAGGGGAGCAGGCTGACCTTGCAGTCCCGCTGTTCCAGCTCTCTGATAATATTGGCTTTAATGCCGCAGTCCAGAAGGGCCACATGAGTCCCTTTCCCGGCAACGGTCACAGTCTCTGAAGTCCCCACACCGCCTATAAGGTTCTGTCCTTCCATGGAGGGGAGTTTGTTAAGATAATCCAGGCAGCTCTGCAGATCGGAGTCAGAAAGATTTTTTCCTGAAGCATCCCCTTTCACCAGGACCGCATTACAGCTTCCTTCATCCCGGAGCATAATGGTCAGTCTCCGGGTATCGATCCCGCTGATGCCGCTGATGCCGTTTTTCTCCAGATAGGCAGGTAGAGTGATCCTGCCCTCGGGTACGGGTCCGTCATAGAGTTCGCGGACAACAAATGCAGAAACTTTGATATCTTTTCGGCCTTCATCCTCAGGTCCGTTTTCAGACCAGAGATCCTCACATCCGTAGTTCCCTATATGGGGATAGGTCATTGTGACGATCTGCCCCGTATAGGATGGATCTGTCAGGATTTCATGATATCCGGACATTCCTGTGTTAAAAACGAGCTCACCGTAGGGAAGCTCCTTTCCGGCCTTCAAATCTTCCACATCCGGAAGATCGGCTCCGAAACAGCTGCCGGGAAAGACCGTGCCGTTTTCCAGAACCAGATAACCCTTTTTCTGCATAAATCACCCCTCAGTTAAATATTTATACATTTTTTTTCGATAAATATACATCGCTAAAAACGTATATTTACAAAAAAGCCGGCTTTTTAGGCCGGCTCTCAATCCCGTGAATTCGAAATTCAAATCAATGACTGGAATATCCTGTTGCAGATACTCTTGCAATCAAGGGACTTCTGTTTTTTAAGCTTCCCGAGGAGGACTCGAACCCCCAAAGGCAGAACCAGAATCTGCAGTGTTACCAATTACACTATCGGGAAATATTCTCAACCAATCTCCCCCGCCATCCGGTCCCTTGAGGCCGTCAGACAAGTTCCTTTGTTTGATCTGCGGGCATAATATAAAAATTGACTTTTTATGTCAAGTGATGCCCGCAATTTGTTTTTTAATATTTCTTTTTACTGCTCATCCACTTTTTCACTGTGGTATTCGATAAGGGTTTTAATCTCTATGCCCGGCAGTTTATCCGCATATTTAAGAAAGGGAAGACCGATAATTCCAAAAATATGATTAACCTTGGCTCCCCCCATGGTCAGCAGTTCCACAGCAGCCCCCATGGTTCCCCCTGTGGCCAACAGGTCGTCTACCAGAAGAACATTTTTTCCCTGGGGAACATCGCTCTGATGGATTTCCACTTCCGCTTTACCATACTCCAGCTGATAGGACTTTTTCAGAGTGACACCGGGGAGTTTTCCCGCCTTCCTCACCAGGATAAGGGGAATATTCATGGCCTTGGCAAAGGGGGCTGAAAAAATAAATCCTCTGGACTCAACAGCGGCGACAGCATCAATTTTTTTATCTTTGTAATACTCAACCATCTGGTCGATACACCAGGAAAATGCTTCCGGATTGGTCAGAATACTGGTGATATCAAAGTACAGTATTCCTTTGTGAGGAAAGTCCTCTATTTTTCTAATGGAATCATCAAGATTAAACTCTTTGGACATGGAGCGGCTCCTGTTCATTTTATTCAGTTCTATACTTCCCGTCCCCCATAACTGAGAACAGGAGAAAATTTTACCGACTTAATAAAATAACCTGAAACAGGAGCTGTCTTCAAGAGACAATTTCTACGGATATCCTCTTTTAAAGGAGGGAACCCTGGCCCGGGCATTTTCACTGAAATCGGACACTTGCCCCGATTGAAAATACTGATATCCGATCCCCGCGATCATGGCGGCATTGTCCGTACACAATGCCAGAGAGGGATAGTAGCACTTCACATCCCGGATTGACTCCAGGGAAGAGCGCATATAGGAGTTGGCCGTTACCCCGCCCCCGGCCACAACGGTTCTGATCCCGGTATGTTTTATGGCTTTTTTCACTTTTTTAACAAGGATATCCACCGCTCGTTTCTGAAAGGAGGCAGCGATATTGGCTTTGGATTTTTCATAACCTTCATTGTGAAACTGATCCAGCTGATTGATCACAGCCGTCTTCAGACCGGAATAGGAGACATCAAACTCATGGTCTCCCTTATGCAGGTTGGGACTGGGAAATCCGAAGGCTTTGGGATCACCCTCTTTTGACAGGCGGTCGATGGCCACCCCGCCGGGATATCCCAGTTCATAATGTTTGGCCACCTTGTCAAAGGCTTCTCCGCAGGCATCATCAATGGTGGTTCCCAGAACCTCAATATCGTCAAACCCTCTGACCACGGCGATCACCGTATGGCCTCCTGACACCAGGAGCCCCAGATAGGGATAGGGTATATCATTTTCCAGATGGGGGGCATACAGGTGGGCTCTGATATGATCCACGCCGGTAAAAGGAATATCCAGAGACCAGGCCAGGCCTTTGGCAAAGGAGAGTCCCACCAGAAGGGAGCCCACCAGACCGGGTCTGTTGGTAACGGCAATGCCGTCGAGCTCTTCTTTTGTAATCCCTGCTTTCTCCAGAGCTTCGTCCACAACAGACCAGATCCACCGTGTATGAATACGGGAGGCTATTTCGGGAACCACTCCCTGCCAGGGTCTGTGGTCCTCAATCTGTGTGGCGATGACATTACTCAGGATGGTATTCCCGTCTTTCACTACAGAAGCGGCACACTCATCACAGGATGACTCTATTCCTAATACATACATAAAAGAGAATCTAGGACGGATTCACTCCTTGGTCAAGCAGGATCAGGCAAACATATACTCTTTCAGGTCTGAAGCTTCCTCTTTCAGCTTTTTCAGGGCTCTGATCTCAATCTGCCGTACGGTTTCAGGAGAAATACCCATCTCTTCGCCGATTGTTTTGAGAGTATGTTTTTTTCCGTCTACAAAGTTGTAGCGGTACCGGATAATATTCCTTTCATTTTCTTTCAGTTTATACAGGGATTCTCTTGTATCCTCTTCCGCACACTTCCGGAACAGCTCTCCGTCGGGGTTATAGCTGTCATCCTCAAGAATATCAATCAGGCTGCCGTTTTCAATGTTTGTCTCTGCATACAGAGAAACCGGATTAGAGGAAAACTCCATAATGGAGACCACGTCGTTGTATTTGACTTTTGTGCCTTCCGAGATCTCTTTCAGAGAAGGAGACCGTTTATGCTCAACATTGAACTGATGGACAAAGTCCTGAATATGCCTGAGGGATTCCTCTTTCCGGTACGGCAGTCTTATGGACCGGCTTCTGTCGGTCAGATACCGGGTAATAGCCTGTTTGATCCACCAGGCGGCATAGGTACAGAAGCGTACATTCTTTCTGTAGTCATAGCGTTCAGCAGCTTTAATCAGTCCCATATTGCCTTCCTGAACCAGATCCATAAGGCTGACGCCGGAAATCTGATAGGACCGGGCCATTTTAACCACCAGTCTCAGGTTGGAGTTTATCATTTTCTGCCGTGCGGCTTCATCACCGCCGGCTATTTTCTCAGCCAGTTCAACTTCCTGTTCGAAAGTCAGAAGCGGATAACGGGAAATCTCATCCAGATAAAATTTTAAACTGGGATCGTATGATGTATCTGTCTTGTATTTCATGGCATTACACCCCCTGCTGATTGTTAAACAATTTTCATGCCAAAAACACCAGACAGAGGTTATTATCATATTATTTACCTACAAAGAAAGGAATTAGCAGATATATCATAATTTTTATATCTTTTATTTCTGTCAAAAAACTGTATATTTTTTTATACACCCTCATATTTTATAACTCATAAATTGCTATAATCCGGTTGTCTGTCTGCCTAAAAAAAGCCCCTTGGCCGTGTTCACACCGGTACAAGGGGCTCTCAATCAAATCAGGTTGAATCAGCAGAAAAGGGTATCAGGAAAAAATATCCGAGGGCAGCTGCCGGGAGAGTTGTTTGAACATCATATCGCCGATTCCCAGATCGGCGGTGTCACTCATTTTTTTGGCATACTCGTCATAAAGCATGTCCTCAAAGAGTTCCTCTCCCATATTCCGCTTTGTCAGTTCCGAGCGGTTGATGGTCTTTTTCATGGAATCCAGCATCTGTTTGATAAAGATTGCTTCAAAATCATCACAGGCTTCCTTCAGCTTCAGGGCTTCAGAGCTGGAAATCCCGGAACGCCCCAGAGTACTCTCCAGACGGGAGGATGAGCTGTTATTCAGATGATAGGTTCCTGCTGCGCTGAGGGTATCCATTATTTACCTTACCTTTTCAGATTGTTTGCAATGCCGAGCATGGTGTCAGAGGTCTGTATGGCCTTGGAGTTCAGCTCGTAGGCTCTTTGAGCCACAATCATGTTTACCATTTCCTTAACGACAGAAACATTGGAGTTCTCAAGGTATTTCTGATACACCTTACCCATGCCGTCAAAACCGGGTCTGCCGCCTATGGCCTCGCCTGAAGCACTGGTAATCTTGAATGTATTCTCCCCAATGGCCTGCAGTCCGGCGGGGTTCACAAAACGGAACAGCTGAATCTGCCCCACTTCCACAGGATCATCGCTGCCGGGGAGTTTCACATTGATCCGGCCGTCCTGGCTGATGGCAAAAGACTCTCTGATAAATCCTTCAGGAAGAACCACCTCGGGGAGAACCTTATAACCGTTGGATGTAACCAGCTGGCCGTTGCTGTCAATTTTAAAGGCACCGTCTCTGGTATAGCCGTAGGTACCGTCAATCTGCAGGGTCCGGAAGAAACCTTCTCCCTGAATGGCGATATCCGACTCGTTGCCGGTGTTCTGGAGAGACCCCTGGGTGAACATCCTCTGAGAGGCAGCCACTTTCACACCGTGACCGACCTGAATCCCTGTGGGGACCACAGTCTCTTCGGTGGCGGGTGTACCGGCAATCCGGCTGGTCTGATAGATCAGGTCTTCAAAATCGGCCCGCACCTGTTTGTAACCGGTTGTGTTCACATTGGACAGGTTATTGGAAATAGTATCAATGTTGAACTGCTGGCCGTTCATTCCGGACGCTGCGGTCCATAATGATCTCATCATATCTTTCGTTCTCCTATGGTCTTTCTATCCTTACAGCAGCCCATAAAGACTCCCGTATCATTTCAATCTCTACTGTTCTGATGACCCGGCATCAGTCCCCGCCTAGTACTTGGCGGCCGAATTGATCAGTTTGCCCAGCAGGTTGTCCTGGGAACTGATCACCTTCTGATTCGCCTCGTAGGCTCTGTTCACCTCAATCATGTTCACCATCTCTTTGACAGGATTCACATTGGAGGCTTCCAGAAACCCCTGGAGGACTTTAGGACGCTCTTCCAGGTTTGTCATAAAGGCGGCGCCTGATTCGGGAGTGTCTGTCCACAGGCTGCTCCCCTGTTTCTTCAGAAATCTGTTTCCATTCCCTTCAAACTGAACCACCTTGAGGGTGTCCACCAGTTCTGAATCGGCCCAGTCATTCTCTTCCATGGAAACCAGGCGCTGAGGATTGTCGGAAAGCTCTCCGTTCTGGAAGATTCTTCCCTTGCTGTCTATTGTAAAATTGTTGAGTTTGATCTGAATAGGTCCCTCTTCTCCCAGAACGGGATACCCCTCTTTGGTCAGAAGATACCCCTCTTTTCCCAGAATAAAGGAACCGTTCCTGGTATAGCGTTCCCCATTATTGGTCTGAATGGTGAAAAAACCGTCGCCGTCCAGGGCGATATCAAAGGGGTTGGAGGTCTCTTTCAAAGATCCCTGTTCAAAGACTGTGAAGGACTCGTTGTATTCCACACCGGTTCCCAGTTTACCCACGATGGGAGCTGTATCCACAGAACCGATGGGAAACTGATGCACACCGTTGTCGTTGAACCGGCGGATCAGCATCTCGGGAAAAGCTTTATGTACGGATGTATCTTTTTTGTAGCCTGTCAGATCGACATTGGCCAGGTTGTTGGACAGGGCATCCAGCCGATGCTGTTGCGCCTGCATGCCGCTCGCTGCTGTATAAAGTCCGCGAATCATAAATTCTCCTCTTCCCGCTTATCATCTTCAGAAAGGGCGGAGATAGTTCCGCCGCTCCCTTACTTAATAATCGGAAGAGGAAAATTTTACTTTACTGGAATCTGCGGCGATTGTGTCCTTTACCGCCTTTTCCTTTTTTGTAGGGCGCCCCGCCACGTCTACCATCACGGCCGCCGTCTCTGCCGCCGCCGTTGTAGCCGCCGCCGGAACCGTAGGAACGGGCCTGCTGAACCCCCACCTTAATCCGTTTGTCTCCGAAAGGAGCCCGGCTCAGGGACTTTTCAAGAACATCCGCAAACTCCGCATCCACCTGTACAGAGGACTTGGTAGGACCGATATCGATCCGGCCGATGGCCACCTGGGACCCCTTTGTGCTTCTGTTGATTAAAGAGATGATGTGCTGGGGACTGACTCTGTCTCTGTGTCCGATATTCAGGTTCAGGTGAACATAACGGACATGTCTGTCGTCCCTGTCCCATTTGCCGCCCTTACTGTCACGGCCGCCGGACCTGTTATCCCGTTCCACCTTCACAGGTTTCAGATCTTCCTGCTCCCCGTAATAGCTGAGGAAGCGGTTGAACTCCATGGAAATAAAATGCTTCAGCAGGGTTCCTCTGTCCAGATCTCTGAGTTTGTCCTCAATGATCCCGATATAGGGAGCAATCTGCTCCTCGTCCACATCGACGTTGTGCACTCTGTCAATGAGGTGCATCAGCTGCTGTTCGCAGATATCCTCGCCAAGGGGAACAGGGGCTTCCAGAATCTTCCGGCCGAGAATCTTCTCGATCCGCCTGATCTTGTATTTTTCCTTCATATTGACGATGGCGCAAGAGGTACCTCTCCGCCCGGCCCGTCCGGTCCGGCCGCTTCGGTGGTTGTAGGACTCTATGTCATCGGGCAGCTCATAGTGAATAACATGGCTCAGATTGTTCACATCCAGTCCTCTGGCGGCAATATCCGTGGCCACCAGAATCTGCAGACTCTGTTCCCGGAACTTCTTCATCACATATTCCCGCTGCTGCTGGGTCATATCGCCATGCAGGGCATCCACGTTGTAGCCGTCTTTGAGCATCTTGTCGGCGATCATCTGGGTATCCGAACGGGTCCGGCAGAAGACAAGGCCGTAGATGCCGGGGTTAAAATCCACCAGACGCTTTAAGGCATTGTACCGGTCTCTGGCATGAACCATGTAGTAGTAATGCTCAATGGTTTCGGTACCGCTGTTCTTCTTGCCCACAGACACTTCAATGGGATCATCCATATATTCTGAGGCAATCCGGGCCACCTCGGGAGGCATGGTGGCGGAGAACAGAAGGGTCTGCCGTTCGGCAGGAGATTCTCCCAGAATAAAGTCCAGCTCATCCCGGAACCCCATATTCAGCATAATGTCGGCTTCATCCAGCACCATATAACGGAGCTTGCTGATATCCGCCAGACCCCGTTTAATCATATCCACCAGGCGACCCGGTGTGGCCACCAGAATCTGGGGTTTCATCTTAAGGGCTCTGATCTGAGACCCCATGTCCTTACCGCCGTATACGGGAACAATATTCAGATCTTTGTGATACTTTGCAAACTGCTCCATCTCCTTGTTGATCTGAAGACAAAGCTCTCTGGTGGGACAAAGTACGATTCCCTGAATCTCTCTGCTGTCTGTATCAATCTGATCAATAAGGGGCAGACCGAAGGCTGCGGTCTTTCCTGTACCCGTCTGGGCCAGGCCCGTAACATCCCGTTCTGTTTCCAGAAGAATGGGGATAACTTTTTCCTGAATGGGAGTGGGTTCTTTAAACCCCATTTTCTCAACAGCTTTCAGAGTCGCTTCACTCAGGGGTAATTCTTTAAATTCCAAATAAATATCCTTAGTTTTTTATCTCTATAAATTTAACCGGGATATTATATGGCTTTGAAATTGTTCTGCCCCTCCGGCCGTTATTACAGGATTTGTCTGCACGAAGCATAGGTGAAGTGCAGACCTCTGTCAAAGGGTAAACAGGGCTTAATGGTATTTTATTGTGAATAAAAGAGTTATTTTTCCAGTTTTTCTATCAGGGGAAGGATCTCATTGAGGTTCCGGATATGATGGTTCACCGTTTTTTCCCGCTCTGTTACCAGATCAGGGGCAATATCCTGGAGAAACTGGCTGGTCAGTACGGCGGTCATCCCGGCCTGAGCCGAGGCAATAAGCTCCTCATTCCCGCCGTCTCCCACATACAGACAGTCCTCGGGCTTCACATCCAGCCTCTCCACGGCCAGATTGAAAATTTCAGGGTCCGGTTTCATACAGCCTTCATGACAGGAGAAAATGGAATGATCAAAACAGCTGTGCAGGTCGGTCCCCTCCCAGGCTTCCACTTCTGTCACATCCGCATTGCTCACCAGAGCCATTTTGTAGCCCTCGTCCTTAATGCGGCGCAGACTGTCCACAACTCCTTCGGGAGGATTCTCCAGGCAGTAGCGGAACCTTGTCCGCCGTTCCTCCACCGCTTCCTGCAGTACATTCTCGGGAATCCAGGGATCAATCTTCCAGGCCACATCCTTCATAATCTCCAGAGGATCACGGATGGCCCCGATGAGCCGCTGTCTGGATTTATTGAACAAAGCATTATTCCAGGAAGCCCGAGGAACCCCCAGAATTTCAAAAGAGAATCGGCCGGGTGCATCCTTTAAAGCCGCCAGTGATGTCAGGGTTGTAAAAAGATCAAACAGAACAGCCTTGTATTTTTTCAAGGAAATATCTCCTGTGGTGAAATCTTCTCTTGCACAGCCGGTTCCCCATGGTTATGATGGCACAGCAGATTGTTAATCTGACTCGGGTGGTGCCAGATAAGATCAGAACTCACTGATTGTACCCGCCCTCGGGAGCAGGATCAGAACCTGACTTCCGATAAATAAAAACTGGGAGACATCAATGAACGAACTCCTCTGGTTTGCCATGTTACTGGCAAACTTCCTCTTTATCTTACTTTTTTACAGGCTTTTTGGAAAGACCGGTTTATTTATCTGGATTCCCATTGCCGCCATCGTGGCAAACATTCAGGTATTGAAGCTTGTAGACCTTTTCGGGATCAATGCGACCCTGGGAAACATCGTATACGCCTCCAGCTTTCTGGTGACGGATATTCTGTCTGAAAACTATGGCAAGAAATCCGCAGCCAAAGCGGTTTTTGTGGGCTTTCTGTCCCTGATTGCCTCGATGGTTCTGTTCCAGGCAGCCCTGTGGTTTACCCCGTCGGCAGATGACTGGGCCCAGGAATCCCTCCAGAATCTCTTCGGCTTTATGCCCCGGATCGTACTGGCCAGCCTTGTGGCCTTCGGCCTGTCCCAGCTTCACGATGTGTGGGCCTACAACTTCTGGAAAAAGAAATGGCCCGCCGACCGCTTTATCTGGCTGAGAAACAATGCCAGTACCATGGTGAGCCAGCTCATCGACTCAGTGGTCTTTACCCTGATTGCCTTTGCCGGACAGCTTCCCGGGAATGTATTGTTTCAGATATTCCTGTCCACCTACATTCTCAAATGGGTTGTGGCAGCTCTGGATACGCCTTTTATCTACTGGGCAGTAAGGATGAACAAAAGGGGAAGAATCCCCGAAGAGATCTAAAACTCTTTTTTTATCCGGCAAATCCCCCGCTACCCGCGGGGGCCGCGCTGTTCCGGGCTCTGCTATCGCTCCGGCCTCTGCTTTGCAGAGTCTGCTGAAGCACCCTGCATATCGCTATTTGATTTTGTGTTTTCTGCAATACCAATGGAACTGTCAGGTACAATTTCCATATTATGCTCTACGATACTGTTTTCAGGTATCAACTCAACTAGCCGCTTTAGGGGAAAAAATGAAATCAAGTCCAAGAGCATTGCAAACTTTCAGATATGTAATCATATTACAGTTTTTTCCATTCTCGATTTTGGAAAGCTGCTGCTGTGTTACATGTGCCATTCGGGCGACATCGGATTGAGACAAACCTGATTTTTCTCTTACCTCATGGATTTGAATAGAAAGTTCTATAAGTTTTCTTTCTTCTGTATAAAGATCCTTGAAATCAGGATCAGACAGGCTTTCTTTTAAATGGTTATTAAAGGTTTTCATCTAGTTCCTTCCTCAGTTTCAGTTCAGAATATCTATCCAGGAAATCTTCCCGGTACTTCTTTGCTTTAGTAATTTCCTTTTCTGGAACCTGCTTTCTGTTTTTTGTAAAACAATTCGTCAGAATAATAAAATCCTTGTAACAAAAAAATAGAGTACCCGAACTTGATTCCCGGACAGTTTTATCCGCAATTCATGTATTCCATCTTTCAGCAAATCAGCATATGGCCTCGGAAGAACAGATCCTTTTTCTTCAAGCATGGATAACCAGCTGAGAATCTTGGCTTTATTGCCTGCTTTTTGAGAATTGATGAAATCAAAAACTTCTGCTTCCCCGTCTAAATTCTCGTAGTAGACAATATTCCAATTGCTGTCCATACTCAATTATACATCATATATGACGTATAAACAATTAAAGAGAACAACTTGTTTTTAAAAACCTGTAAAAAAGTTCATTGAAGTTGTCATAACCAGTCAGATTAGCCTGTCAGCTCATGCATGGCTAAAGTTTATCTGCGGTATCTGGATAGAATCCTGCAGGATTCCATCCTTATCAAAGTCTTTCAGGATGGCTTCAAACAGCTCAACATTATCATTTTGCGACACGCAGCAGAACCTTAACTTCTTTCAAATTTTCCATAGACTTTTTTCTCTTCACTTCGTACTTCTGACGTCTCTCAAGCTTCTTGATAAAATCCTTGGATTCCTCAGAATCAGGCTTGCCAAGATAAATGAACCTGACTTTCCCATGATCTCGAAAAGCCCGGTAGTAATAAGGGTGACCGTTCCGGTTCTTCACAGATAAAGAACCCTTGGGAAAAGAAGATATCTTCTGATCATACAACTCTACAAGAGCATTGAGACGGTTATATTCTTCTACAATGACATCCTTAATAACACTCATAGAATCCCTCACAAAATAATTTCGAAACAATTGCCTAACAACTATAACAATATAATGATATTGTTAGGCAATCAAGACTCAGTAGACTATGATTCATCAATTTCTCTAATCCGTTCAGAACCTAAAAGAGTCCTAGCTATTCAGCTCATTTTGCAATGCGCAAAATGCGCCGCAATGAAGAAAATACATCTAACCTATTTACTGTAAACAAATTAGAAAAACAATATAGATATAGTAATTAACTATAAGGACATTAACATTGTGATGAAGGAAAAACATGGTGCAGAATAATTCTTTTTAATATAAGTAGATACTCTAAAGCTGTCCCACAAAAAAGTTGTTGTGTGACAAATAAGTTAAACATAGATAAGGATTTACGCTTCATTTGCCCACACCTTATATCTTGCTTTCAAAAATCCTTATAGAACAGAGTTATAAAAAAGGCTCTTCCGGATTGGAAAAGCTTTCAAATTCAATCGATTGCAATTATTGAAATAGGATCAGCCGCCAGGCTTCATAAGAACATATTTGCCTGCAGGACCGAAGGCGCAGTCAGGTACAATCTTCTTCTTATGATAAACTATTTTCCTGATATATAATAACTTTATACTGAAAACAGACATAAACCTCCATTGACACCCTACTCAGTAGGGTATTATCATGTACTTATGACCCGTGAATTCGTCTATATGCCTACATTTGAAAAGCAGTGGTCTGATGCACAGTTGACTGATGATGATTTAAAAGATCTCGAAGTCTACCTTTGTGAACATCCGGAAGCCGGAGATATGATTGCCGGTACTGGAGGGCTCAGAAAACTTCGATGGGCTATTCCCGGGAGTGGTAAAAGCGGAAGCATAAGAACGTTATATGTCGATTTTGCTTATTTTGAGCAAATCCATATGATTGCATGTTTTAAAAAGAGCAATAAAGAAAACCTGACCCAAGCTGAGAAAGGTCAAATCAAGGCTATAATTGGGCAGATTAAGTCAAACCTGAGAAAAACAGGAGAGCAGAAATGAAAGAAAAAGAAAACAATTATTTTGACTCTATAATGTCAGGGCTTAATGAGTCTTTTGAGTTCAGTAAAGGAAATCTCAAAAATGTAAAACGACGGAAAGTAAGCATTGCTCCAATTCCTGAATACAATTCCAAAAAAATAAAATCCATCCGTCAGTCCTTAAATCTTTCGCAGATGATTTTTGCAGAAGTAATCGGTGTGTCTGTAAAAACAATAGAAGCATGGGAATCAGGGAGAAATAAGCCTCAAGGCCCCGCATCCAGATTTCTCATGCTATTGGAACAAAACCATGATTTTCTTGAGGAGAATAAGATTTTATCTGTATGATACAGTTTTTTATTTTCACAAGTTCCATAGTATCCAGAACCAGTGAGAAATTAATCGGAAGTCATAACCAATAGATGAACTTGTAAGTCCTGCCGGCCTTCAAGTTATCTGTGTCATTATGAAATATCACTCAATCTTTGTAAAATGCTAGCAGATGGTATTAGAAAAGTGATACCGATGCTAGATATCAATATAGAAATATTAACTAATTCATTGCCAGATAAATGAAAAAATAAAAAACTAAAAAGTATTAGAAGATTAATGCTGACAACTATAAAAAGAATTGATGCATATTTTACCTTCTTCAAAAATTGAACAACTTTGTTATGTTCATACTTCTTTCTCAGAAATATAACTATCTTACTCATAGTCATCCGGAGAAATATCCCTAATGCAATCATATAAAGAATTAAAATATATTCAGGATTCATTCGTTACCCATCAATTTATTCACGAAGTTATTTACAGATTTAGAGATATCGTAAACTTTTTCAGTAGTTTTATCTATATTACTATTTCGTGCTAAATCACTACCTGCAACAATAGCAATCCCTCCAGCTGCAGCTAAAGGAATATTGCCAGTAGCAACACCAACACCTCCAACGATTACACCAACACCAACCATTTCGATACCAGCATATGCCTGCCATCCACTTATATCCTCTCCATCTGCTGGTGGGTCTGCAGCTGGCGGTTCATTTGGAAGAGTTTCAGGATTGTTAACATTAGGATTCTCTTCAGCTGAACCAGCATCTGGATTATTACAATTAGGTCCTGGATCGGAATTCGGATTGTTTTCTCTTGATCCATCAACTCCAATAGGATCGTTCTGGTTTTGGGGAGCCTCAGGATCTATATCCTCAATTTCTTTCTCAGGACTTTCCTTAGGTTCCTGCTTCTCAGGCTTTTCTTCTTTCTCTTCTGCCTGTGAACCTTCAACCTGTCTCAAACCAGTCGGATCAATAAACCTCAGCGGATTATTCCCCACATAAACATGCCAGTTTGCCCCATCTCTCGCCGGATCTTCCGATATAAATCTACCAGTAGAAGCATCATACCACCTTGCATTAAAGTAATAACAAACCTCTCCCCCTAAAGCGTTACACTCACTCATGTTACAAAGAGGTTCCGGTGATGTTTGATAAGGCCGAACAGCTGTCATAGATGATATAAAACTATCATTACCTTTTCTTACAAGCAAGCAAGATATATATTTCAGTGCGGCTGGAGAACTTCGGAGAATGCCATCAATACCCAATTTTGGCAGTTCTAGCCACTCGCTTAACCGGAGAGGTAGACAGAAGTGGGGCCTGTCTACCGGTGGACTTTTTTGTACATAACTACTGATTTATATATGCAATTAACAATAGAATAAATAGAAATAAGGTTCCAAAAATTCCAGCTATAGAAATAGTGTAATTAAGTTTCACAAGGAAGTCTGTTCCAAACAATCTCTTGATTCGTGCTCCTGAAGACCATTTCCAGTCTTCATCAGGATCTACAAGAAATTGCCACTTCAAAATAGTTCCAATCAATATGAAGAGAAAGAATAAAAATAAAGCACCTAAAAATATGAAACTATTTTGAAAAATCATAAATCAATTCTTCCTTTAGTGTATGAGAAGCACTTACTCGCTTAGAAATAGA
>JAQQAM010000290.1 GCA_028532905.1 Spirochaetales bacterium | reverse complement strand
TCTCCTCTGATCCGCAGAGCCTATGTGGAAAAGCAGTTCCCCTCCACATTGAAGCTGGTTTTGTACGGCAGATCCGCTTTGGGGATGATGATGGTGGAGCAGAACGGAATCTCCTCTCCCCTGGTTTTTGACGAATACGGTGTTCTCTACCATTCGGCAGATGCATCACCTTACAGGGATCTTCCTGTTTTGTCGGGACTGGAGAAACAGAAGGATGATTTCACTCTTCTCCCCGAATCTCTGCACCCCTTTCTCTCTGATCTGAGAGCATTGCAGACAGGAGCTCCGCTTCTCTTTGATCAGATTTCCGAAGTGGAAGTCAAAAGTATGGAAGGAGCATTCTACGAAGTGCATCTGTATACCAATGACTACAGACTGCCTGTCCTTCTGTCATCGGGGCTTACGGAAGGGATTATGAAAAAAATACTTCTGGTTCTGGACTCTCTGAATGAGGCCGGCCGGATTAAAGACTTTGAATATGCAGATTTCAGAACCGGTCAGGTGGTTCTTAAGACAAGGGAGGGCAATTAGTTTTGCCGGAAAGAGATATAGTCGTTGGACTGGACATAGGAACAAGCCGCGTTTCAGCTCTTATTGCGGAATACAATGAAAACGGAGATCTCTGTTTTGCAGGCGCCGCATCTGTCCCTTCCCAGGGTCTGAGAAAAGGTGTGGTCGTTAATATCGAAGCCGCTCAGCAGGCTATATCCGAAGCCATCGAGGCTGCGGAACAGGAAGCGGGCCGGACCGTTCATGATGTATATACCGCCGTTACCAGCGGCAATGTGGAAGGTCTGAATTCAAGAGGTGTCGTAGCTGTCAGCGGTAAAAGCCGTGAGGTGACACAACAGGATATCCGCCGGGTTATCGAAGCGGCTCAGGCCATTGCTGTTCCCATGGACAGGGAGATCCTGCATGTGGTCCCCCAGCACTATATGGTGGATGATAAAGTGGGAATCAGAAATCCTCTGGATATGATCGGTGTCCGGCTGGAAGCGGATGTGCATATTATATCCGGCAGTATCGCCGCCACACAGAATGTGATCAAATGTGCCAACAGAAGCGGTTACAAGGTGAATGAGATTTCCCTTGAGTCCCTTGTGGGCTCTCAGGCTGTTCTTTCGGAAGATGAAAAAGAGCTGGGTGTTCTGTATCTGGATATCGGCGGCGGGACAAGTGATGCCATCGTGTATCTTGAGGGATCTCCTCATTTTTCAGGATCTCTGCCTGTTGCAGGAGAGCAGGTCACCACAGATCTTTCCATTGTCCTGGAGCAGTCCATGGAGCAGGCGGAAAAGATTAAACTGAGTCAGACAAAATGCTGGGAGCCCCTGGTGGACAGCTCTCAGGAAGTTCTGCTGCCGGGAATCGGCGGCCGTCCGCCCCGGAGTATTCCGGAACTGGATGTCTGCCGGATTGCCCAGTCCAGAATGGCAGAGATTTTCCTTCTGATCCGCAAACAGCTGCAGCAGAAGGGGTATATGAACCGTTTGGGAGGCGGTGTGGTTCTGGCAGGGGGCGGATCTCTGCTGCCGGGAGCCGGTGAGCTGGCTTCCGATATCTTTCAGAGGCCTGTGCGCATAGCTTTGCCTTCGGGAATGAAAAATCTTCCCAATGACTTCAGGGGACCGGAATGGACGACTGCCATCGGCCTGGTACTGGCCGCCCATAATGCGGAGGAGAGTCCCGATACGGATCTGCCTGCGGGTAAGGGAGTCTGGGCCAGAATTATGGACTGGTTTTCGAACTTTATATAGGAACTGACAGACCCCGGGTCTGATCATAAATAGACTAAATGGACATCTATCCTTGGGAGGGGATTTATGGAACTTGAAATTATGGAAGAAACTTTGGGTAACAAGACGGTTATCAAAGTAATCGGCTGCGGCGGCGGCGGAAGCAACGCTGTAAACAGAATGATTTCCTGCGGTGTAAAGGGCGTTGAGTTTATTGCCACCAATACGGATCTTCAGGCTCTTGAGAAATCGGAGGCCCGAATCAAACTGCCTCTGGGGACAAAACTCACTGGAGGTCTGGGAGCCGGCGGAAATCCTGACATAGGAGCCCAGGCTGCGGATGAGGACAAGGAGACCCTGAAGAACGTCCTGAAAGGGGCGGATATGGTTTTCATCACAGCCGGTATGGGCGGAGGAACCGGAACCGGTTCTGCCCCTGTCATTGCCAGACTGGCCAGAGAAATCGGTGCTCTCACTGTGGCTGTTGTCACCAAACCCTTCGGGTTCGAGCAGCGCCGGAAAATGGATCTTGCGGAACAGGGCATAGAAAAACTCTATCAGGAAGTGGATACCCTTATTACGATTCCCAATGAAAACCTGATGAAAATTGTAGAAAAGAATACACCCATCCGGGAAGCCTTTCTTATGGCTGATGATGTTCTGCGCATGGGTGTACAGGGAATCTCAGACCTGATAACCCAGCATGGCGATATCAATATCGACTTTGCCGATGTGAAAGCTGTTATGCACGGTCAGGGAGAAGCTCTGATGGGGATCGGTTCAGGCCGGGGAGACAACCGGGCCATTGATGCCGCTACCAGTGCTATCAACAACCCCCTTCTGGAAGATGCCAGCATAGACGGAGCCAGAGGCCTTCTTGTCAATGTGGCCGGGGGCAACAGCCTCGCCCTTTCCGAGTATAAGGAGGTTATGGATATTATTGCCGAGAATATAGATCCTGAAGCAACTGTCATTCCGGGAACCACCATTGATGAGTCCATGGATGATGAAATCAAAGTGACTGTTATTGCCACTGGGTTCAGAAGCCGGAAAGCTGAAGCAGAACTTCCCGAAGAGGAAGAGGTTGTGCCCGAGGTTCCCGGTAATACAGATGAAATCCTTCCCTATGAAAAGTGGAAGAGCTTCTATGATGATAAACCTGCCGAATCCCAGGGCAGCCCCTTTCAGAGCCTTGTAGGTGCCGGACCCAGTGAGTCCGATCTCTACGTACCTACCTACCTCAGAAACAGGAAAGCCGGTAACTGAAAATGAGAGGGAAGGACCTGTCCGCACAGTTTCGTGTTTACCTCACTGTAGAACTCCGTATGTCTCCCAATACGGTGGAAGCCTATCTCAGGGAAGTCATGAAGCTGGAGGAATTTCTGACCAACAGCGGCAGAAGCTGGCAGGATCTGGATACCCCTCTTTTAGAGAATTATCTGATGGCAGTCCGTCAGGAAGACCGGGACCTCAGTCCCCGGACGCTGTCCCGTATTCTGAGCAGCCTCAGATCCATGATGGAATTCCTTATCTTAAGCGGATACCGGGCAGATAATCCCTTGCAGGGCATGGATATGCCCCGGATTACCCAGTCTCTGCCGGAAGTCATGACACTGGAAGAGGTGGAAGCCTTTCTGGATGCCATCCCCCTAGATACCCTTCTGGGACAGCGGGACAGAACCCTCTTCGAGCTGATTTACAGCTGCGGTCTGAGGGTGAGTGAAGCGGTTGAGCTGGAAATGACACATCTTTTTCCCGATGAGGGAATGATACAGGTTTTCGGTAAAGGCCAGAAGGAACGCTGGGTTCCCCTGGGACCGGTTGCCGAATACTGGCTGAAGATCTACCTCCATGATGTCCGTCCCCGTCTGGTCCGGCCGGGAATCCTGACCAACTCCGTCTTTCTGAACAACAGAGGCCGGGGGCTTTCCAGAAAGGGAATGTGGAAAAACTTCAAGGCCATAGCCGAGAATGCAGGGGTCAGCGGAAAAATCCATACCCTCAGACATTCTTTTGCCACCCATTTGCTGCAGGGCGGTGCGGACCTCAGATCCGTTCAGGAGATGCTGGGCCATTCGGATATCAGTACGACCCAGATATACACCCATCTGAACAGGGACGATCTGCAGCAGGCCCATGAATCCTTTCATCCCAGGGGGAAATCATGAAATCCTATGAGTACAGAATTTCCATTATCCTGCTGCTCTGTGCCTTGTTTATGACTGCTTTATCCTGCAAGCCCATGCGGAATAACGATCTGGCCGGTCGAGTCTACGAAATGGAGCAGGTCTCTGAAGGAGAGGAACCCGAAAAGATCAAAGAAATCCGGAAGGATATCAACCGCTGGGAAGACGAGCTGAACAACGCCATTACCGCCGGGAAAAATACAGCCCGGTATTACAGAACTCTGGGATTGAAGTTCATGGATTATGAAATGTACGGCCCTGCCCGGGACAGTTTCTCCAGAGGCCTTGAAATCACAACCGCCGATGCCAGAATGTACTATTACAGAGCTGTGGCTGTATCGAAACTGGCTGTCTCACGGGACAGTCTGGAGCAAAGGGAAGAGGAACTGGCCGTGGCTGAAGAAGACTATAAAAGAGCCATCTCTCTGGACTCCCGCTATATGCCCCCTTATTACAGCCTGGCTATCCTCTATATTTATGAAATGAACCGTCCCTTTGAAGCAGATCCCTATCTGGATCAGTATCTCAAGATAGAGCGGAGCGACGGCCGTGCCCTTTTACTGTACGGTCAGCTTCTGGAACAGATGGGAATGACTGAAAAAGCAATGGATCAGTACAACACTCTTCTTTCGGTAAGCGGATACAATGCCGAGAAAGAACAGGCCCGTCTGTACCTGGACAGAATCAGGGAGGATGCGTTTTGATCGAACAGATTATGCTTTTTACAGTCAACAGACTCGGATCTCTTTCATTGATGGAGAAGTTCAAGGTACTCAATGCCTACGGAACGCCTGAAAAGTTCGGTTCTCTGAGCCGCTTTGAACTCGAATGGGTGGTGGGAAGAAAATTGAGGATCAGAAATTTCAATCCCCGTGATCTTTTGGAACAGGGGATTTATGACTGTCAGAAAACTGATTCTCTGAACATCAGTTTCTGCTGCTACAGCTCTCCCGATTATCCCGGGATTCTGAAAAATATCTATGATCCCCCCTTTATGCTGTTCTGGAAAGGAACTCTGCCTCCGTCAGAACAGGATGGTCTGGCAGTGGTGGGAACCAGAAAACCGACCCTGAATGCAGACCGGGGCGCCTTCTGCCTGGGACTGGATTCTGCTGCCCGGGAAATCCCCCTCCTGTCCGGTCTGGCTTCGGGAATCGACGGCAGTGCACACAAAGGCGCTCTGGAAGGCGGCGGAAAAACCTGGGCTGTTCTGGGAACAGGCTGCGACAGGGTATATCCCCGGTCCCACAGACGTCTGGCGGCGGATATTCTGAACAGAGGGGGCGGTTTGATTTCGGAATTTGTCCCCGGTACAGGCCCGGCGCGGTATAATTTTCCCAAAAGGAACAGGATTATCAGCGGATTGAGCCGCTCTGTGGTCATTGTACAGGCCCCCTCCCGTTCCGGCGCTCTGTATACAGCCGATTTTGCCCTGGATCAGGGACGGGATGTCTATGTTCATGAGAGCGGATTATACGGCAGAAAAAGCGGCGGAACAGCCGCACTTGCAGAGCAGGGCGCCCCTGTTATCAGGGCTCTCCGGGATCTATATCCCGGTTCAGAGAGAGCCGTTCTCTCCATGAATGAATCCTACGCCGCCGCATCAGGGACCACGGCAGATGCCGCCCGGCAGGCGTCCAGAATGATGAGGGAAGAGATAAAAGGGAATCTTCACTTTTACAAAGGGAGGGCTCAGTACTGATGACCGATAACGGCCGGACAGCCTATGAACAGTATATACGGAATCTCAAGGGACTCTCGGAAAGTACGCTCAGGGCATACAGCAACGATATCAGCTCCTGGATTGATTTTCTGAATCAGCAGGGAATTGCTGTGAATGAAGCCGGAAGAGATGATGCCCGTCTCTACATCAGCACCCTGTCCATGAGACAGCTGGCGGCCTCCACCATAAACAGAAGCCTCTCTTCTTTAAAGAGTTATTACAGTTTTCTGGAAAAACGGGGGGATGTAGAGGGAAATCCCTTCACTGCGGTCCGGACCATGAAAAAACCGGCTCATCTTCCGGTGTATCTGACCAACAGGGAAGTGAGTATTCTGCTGGACAATGTGGAAGGTGCCGACTTCACTGCCTGCCGGGACAGGGCTCTGTTCGAGCTCCTGTATTCCACAGGCTGCCGTGTGAGCGAGTTGTGTCATCTTTCGGTGGAGTCTGTTGCTTCCAACAGGATTATGATCAGAGGAAAAGGCGGACGGCAGCGATATGTGTTTATCGGAGAAAAGGCCCGTCAGGCTGTTGATGATTACCTTCCCTTCCGGGAAGAACGACTTATAGAGAAAGGACTTGGCGGAATCCGTGCTCTGATTCTGGATGAACAGGGTAAGGGGCTGACCACCAGGGGAGTCTACTATATTCTGCAGAAGTATATGAGAAAATCAGGGCTCAGCCGTAAAATCGGCCCCCATGCGTTCCGCCATGCCTTTGCCACAGAAATCCTCAATGAAGGGGCGGACATCAGAGTGGTTCAGGAGATGCTGGGACACGCCAGTCTGTCTACAACCCAGGTCTATACCCATACCGGGATAGAGCGGATCAGGCAGGTGTACAGGGATGCCCATCCTCACGGCAGAAGGGTCATGAGAAAACCGGAGAATCCCGGAGACAGAAACAGAGAGCAGAGGGCCGGAAGGTCCTGAGACGGAACAGGAGATACTATGAAACTGAAGGGAACAACAATATTAGCCGTATCTAAAGACGGTAAAATGGCCATGGCCGGTGACGGCCAGGTAACCATGGGAGAATCTGTGGTGATGAAGGGTAATGCCCGGAAAGTACGCCGTCTTCTGGGAGGACAGGTGGTCTGCGGATTTGCCGGCTCCACCGCCGATGCCTTTACCCTGGAAGAGCGTTTTGAAGGAAAACTGAGGGAATTCGGCGGCGATATTACCCGCTCGGCCGTTGAGCTGGCCAAGGACTGGAGAACCGACCGGGCCCTGAGACGCCTGGAAGCCATGCTTCTGGTGATGGATAAGGAAAAAATCCTGGTTCTTTCAGGAACTGGTGATGTTATTGAACCCGAAGGGGGAGCCATTGCCATCGGATCCGGAGGCAATTATGCCTATGCCGCCGCCAAAGCGTATATGGACGGCTCCGATCTGGACGCAGGAGAAATCGCCAGACGCTCCCTTGAAATCGCAGCAGATATCTGCGTGTATACAAATCACAATATTATTGTGGAGGAAATTGCATGAGTATAGGACTGGAACTGCAGACACCAAAAGAAATTGTCTCAGAACTGGACAAGTATATAATCGGTCAGGACAAGGCCAAAAAGGCTGTGGCCATCGCTCTGAGAAACCGTCTCAGACGTTCCCGTCTGCCCGATGAACTGAGGGATGAGATCGCCCCCAAGAATATCATTATGATCGGGCCCACCGGAGTCGGTAAAACCGAGATAGCCCGGCGTCTCTCCAAACTCTGCGGGGCTCCCTTTATCAAAGTGGAAGCCACCAAATTCACAGAAGTCGGTTATGTTGGACGGGATGTGGAATCCATGGTCAGGGATCTGATGGCTGCGGCAGTAGCCATGGTGAAAACCGAGCTGAAGGAAGGGGTTCAGGAAGAAGCCCGTGCTGCAACGGAAGAGGCCCTTCTGGATCTTCTGCTTCCCGGTTCCAAGCCCCAGTCTCCCGTTCCCGATGAGCAGGGCAACCTGCCGGATGTCATTCCCGAAGCCCCCGGTGCCCATACGAGAGAGGTTCTCAGACGGAAGCTACGGGACGGCGAAATGGAAGACAAAATGGTGGAAGTCAAGGTGTCCGGAGGGGGAGGCCCTTCTATTGAGATCTTTTCCGGTTCCAATTTCGAGTCCATGGATATGAAAATGGGGGCTCTGGGGAATATCTTCGGGGGAATGAACAAGAAATCCCGGAAGGTGAAGGTTTCCCAGGCCAGGGAGATCCTGATGGGTGAGCAGACCGACAAGCTGATTGACAGTGATAACGCGGTGGATCTGGCCCGGGAAAGGGTTCAGAACATGGGAATGATCTTTATCGATGAGATCGACAAAATTGCCAACAGCAACAGCAAGGCCGGCGGACAGGATGTCTCCCGGGAAGGTGTGCAGAGAGACATTCTTCCCATCGTCGAGGGTTGTACGGTGAACACCAAATTTGGAATGATCGACACGTCCCATATCCTTTTTATCGCCGCAGGAGCCTTTAATCTTTCAAAGCCGTCGGATCTGATTCCTGAACTTCAGGGTCGTTTTCCCATCCGTGTGGAACTGGAAGATCTGAACGCCGATGCCTTCGAAATGATCCTGACTCAGCCCCGTACAGCTCTGATCAAACAGTACAGAGAGCTGCTGGGAACCGAAGAGGTCACTCTGAACTTTAACGAACAGGCCATCAGAAGACTGGCGGAACTGGCGGAGGATGTGAATAACAGAACCGAGAATATCGGTGCCAGACGGCTCCATACCATTATGGAACTCCTTCTGGAGGACGTTTCCTTCAACGCTCCAGATATCAAGGGGCAGACCATAGATATTACACCGGCCTATGTGGATGAACGGCTGGGTGATGTTATACAGGACAGGGATTTAAGCCGTTATATCCTTTAAGTCCGGAGAATGTAAAGTTACGGCACAAAAGCCTAAGTGAGGGCGGGGATTCTGCCGAAATTAAGGGTAGAAGTTTTCATAACAAGGAAGAAAGGTATGTTTACAGGAAGCAGTTTTGGAAAAACAGTTGATATTCTGCAGCGGACAATGGACACAAGTCTCCTCAGACGGGAGGTTATCTCCAACAATGTGGCCAATGCGGAAACTCCGAACTTCAAAAGGAGTGATATCTCTTTTGAAACTGAACTGAGAAATGCACTGGCCTCTGAACAGAAGCGCACCCTCCCCGCCAAGGTAACGGATTCACGGCATATGAGTTTTAATGAATCCACAGATTACCGTACTGTCAGACCCAGAAGGGTCCTGGACTACCTGACAACCAGTAAGAACAATGGAAACAATGTGGACATCGAGCAGGAAATGATGATGGCCACCCAGAATCAGATGATGTATGAGCTTCTCTCATCATCCGTCGGATTTCAGTTCAGTCAGGTCAATATTGTGACACGGTAACAGGGTACAGGAGTAGGAAATGGGATTATTCAGTTCAATCAATACAGCGGCAACCGGCCTTTCTGCAGAAAGACTGAGACTTGATGTTATCTCCGATAATATTGCCAATGCCAACACAACCCGTACAGCCGACGGCGGTCCCTACAGGAAAAGCCGTGTGGTGTTCCGTCCTGTTACGGAGCAGCCCTACTGGCGTACACCCTTTCTCCCTGAAAGTCTGGACAACGGTGTGGGACAGGGCGTCCGGGTTTCCAAGATCGAGAAGGATATGGACAGTGAACTGAAACTGGTTTACGACCCCACCCATCCCGATGCCATTAAGACGGGTCCCAAAAAGGGGTATGTGGAGTATCCCAATGTGAATATTGTGAATGAGATGGTGGATATGATTTCCGCCACCAGAGCCTATGAAGCGAATGTCGCCATTATGGACGGCAGCAAGTCAATGTTTCAGAAAGCCCTGCAGATCGGACGTTAAACCTGCAGAGTCTGTTTTTAAGAGATATTGAGGAGAAATAGTATATGAGTCTGTTGAATATATTGAATGAATCGGCGGTTTCCGGAAACTTTGTGGGAATGAAAACCACAAACAGTCTCCATATGAAGGCTGTGAAAAACAGTGATCCCAGGGAAATCCCTGCTGAATCCGCCTTTGCCGATCTTGTGAAGAAAGGGCTCAATGCCGCCAACCAGGATCAGCTGGACAGTCAGGAGATCTTTGTAAAGATGATCACCGAACCCGATTCTGTGGAAGCCCATGATGTGAGCATTGCCATGGCAAAAGCCAACATGTCCCTGCAGATGACAAAGAGCATAGTAGATAAAGCCGTTCAGGCCTATAAAGATATTATCAATATGAGGTAAACAAGCTGAAAGGGTTCGGGCTTTAAGGGCCGGAATCCTCAGGTTTCACCGTGGGAGGGGGAAATGCTGGAATGGATTAAAAAACTTGTATCACAGATCGGTACGATCTGGGGTAAATGGAGTATTATCCAGAAACTGATATTCGCAGGGATCTTAACCGGCGCCGTTGCGGGTATCATCTTACTTTTTACTGTCTCGTCTTCACCCAGTATGGTACCCCTGCTGGGCGTTCCGATTACAGATCAGACCACCAATGACAGAATCATCCTGAAGCTGGATGAGGAAGCGGTCAACTACAGAATCAATGCGGACGGACGGATCTATGTTTCCGACGACAAGACAGCCAGACGCATGCGCTCCCTGCTGATCAGGGAGGATCTGATTCCCACAGGAACAGATCCCTGGGCGATTTTTGATGTGGAACGCTGGACCCTCACAGACTTTGAACGGGATGTGAACCTCAGAAGGGCCATTACAGCCAATCTGGAACAGCATATCAAGGCTCTTCAGGATGTGGATAATGCCAAGGTGAGCCTGGTCATGCCCGAAAGAACACTCTTTTCCAATGATCAGAATCCCACAACCGTCTCTGTTGTGATTACTCCCCGTCCGGGAAGCGACATCAGCGAGAGCCGTGTGAAGATTGAAGGAATCGTCAAGCTGATTCAGTTTGCCGTGGAAGGTCTGGAACAGGACAATATCACCATTCTGGACTACAGCGGAAAAATCCTGAATGATTTCGAAAATCTCGGAAAGCTGGACGATCTGATGCTCACCTCCAGAATGCTGAAGCAGAAACGGTCTCTGGAAGTCCAGTATACCAATACGATTCTTGCCTCTCTGCAGAATGTGTTTACCTCCAAAAGAGTCAATATTGTGAATATCGATATAGACATGGAGATCATCAACAAGACCATTGCCACATAAGAGCATTTTCCCATAAACGTACCGGAAGAAAATCAAGAAACACACAATATCGAGCTGT
>JAQQAM010000289.1 GCA_028532905.1 Spirochaetales bacterium | reverse complement strand
GGAGCAAACCAGAGAATCTCCCGGGGGAAACCGGGACTGACAGAAAAATCATCCCGGGACAGGCTTCTGGCGATAATATAGGAGTAATGAGACATCCGCGTCAGATGAGCGGAGGTTTCATTATCCTTGGCATTCATCAGCTCCACAAAGGATTGCGCCGTTTCGGCAATCAGCTCCTGGGAAATATACTCATGGAAAAATGTATTTTTAAGCCGGTTCGCCAGACGTCTGGCAGTTTTCAGATGAGACTGGGTGTAGCAGCTTTTTTCCCGGGAGGAGAAGAAAAGAAATCCCCTGCACCGGCCTTCCAGAAACATGGGTATGGTCAGACTGGCCTTAATACCCTCATGGAGAATAAGTTTTGTGGATTTTGATATGGAGTGGGTCTCCGCATAAAGAGGCAGATCATTAATAATACGCCCCTCTCTGATTTGGATTATTCCTTTTAGACTTGTGTTATTCAACTCTTCCGAGTATCCGGGTTCAAGATATATTTTTTCGTATCTGGTGAATGCCGTTTCAGCAGTAATTTTACCCTCAAGATCATTGAAAGCCAAGGCAATCCTGTCAAAGGGAATCAGATTTTCAACGGTATGAGCCAGTTTTTCCAGAACTTCCTTAAGGGAGCCCAGAGAATCAATATTATCAAGAAACTGATCCAGAACAATCCCTTCTTCAATGGTTCTGATTTTCAGGCCAAGTTCTCTTAACTCCAGAGGAGCAGAGTCTCCTATTTCCAGGGCAGAAACCTTCCCGTAATTCATCCTTTCAGTCAATGAGGACAAATTTTCACTCAGAATCCTGATAAAACTGATCAGGTCCCGGTTCAGAAAACGGAACATTAGAAATCCGAATAAAAAAACCAGGATCATTATCCCCACAAGAACATAGGTCAGTGAAAACAAAGCCTGAAGTACTTCATAGTTTCTCTGCCGTATAGACTGTACAGAATGTCTGAACTCTTCCTGGTATGCTTTTTTTTCATCACTGTTTGAGAACTCCGGCTTCACCAGACTGACATCCTTTAGAATCAACCCGAGGGGATTAAATGATTCTGAATGATGGGAACCAATAATGTCCTCATAGTGCAGGAAGGCATTCTGAACCTCTGAAGCTGAAGAATGCTCAGCGGAAATGACAGACACAGCAATTTGATTCAATGCCCCATAGAGCTCCGAACTATCACTTTCCAGACTGGTGATCAGAAAACGGGCGGCACCGAGAATAACGATGGTCATAAGAAAGGATCCAAGCATTATGTAAATAAAACGAACAAGCTGTCTGCTTTGATGCTGCAGGCTGTACTGACTTTTATTTTTTAATATTTTTATCATAAAGTTCTTTATTATCATTTAAGGTTAATAACTACTCATTCAATAATAATTTTTTTTTGAATACAATATAAGTCTAATATCTGAATAATTTCTATAAAAAAGTTATTAATTCAGGCATAAAATATAAAATAAAATGGAAAGAATATGATTGAAACAATATATCTGGCATCATCCTCACCCCGGCGGAAGCAGCTGATCCTGCAGATGGGCTTGAACTGCGAAGTCATTCAGCTGGATGTTCCCGAGCCTATGGATCAGAACCATCATGCTTCGGAGCTGGCAGAATACCTTTCAGAACTGAAAATGGAAGCCTGTCTGGAACATCCCGGACTCTATCCTCCGGATGCTGTCCTTTTGACAGCAGATACCCTGATTGCCCTGGATGATGAAAAAATCGGTAAAGCCGAAAACAGGGAACAAGCCTTTGCCATGCTGAAAAGAATGCAGGGGAGAAGTCATCAGGTGATTACAGCATATACAGTATATCCGGTATCCGGAGGGACGTTCATAACCGGCTATGAGACCACTGATGTGACCTTCAGTCCCATGAGTGACATAGAGATAGACGAGTATCTGGATACAGAAGAATGGATTGGTGTGGCCGGAGCCTACAGGATTCAGGAACAGGGTGGAAAATACATATCTTCTCTTAATGGCACATTTTACAATGTTATGGGCTTGCCAATAAACCGGATCTATGGCATCTTAAGCAGGCTGTAATTCAGCAAAATATTTTCCGGTTGTACCTATGTCTTTTTCCCGAAAGGGAATAAGGTCATAAATTACAACTGAGATCAAGCGAAGGACCACTTAATTATAGAAGTGGAATATAGGAGACTACATGGCTGTAGTAACAATGAAAAACCTGCTCGAGTCAGGTGTACACTTTGGTCACCAGACCAAACGCTGGGATCCCAGAATGAAGAAGTTTATCTTCTCACAGAGAAACGGGATTCACATTATCGACCTTCAGAAGACAATCGTCGCAATCCGCGAGGCATACGACGTCGTCCGCAAGAACGTTCTTGACGGAAAATCTGTCCTTTTCGTAGGTACCAAGAAACAGGCACAGGCCGCCATCGCCAGAGAAGCAGAACGCTGTGATATGTTCTACGTGAACAACAGATGGCTCGGTGGTATGCTGACCAACTTCACAACAATCAAAAAATCTCTCCACCAGCTCAAAAGAATTGAGAAGATGGAAGTGGACGGAACTTTTGAACAGCTGACCAAAAAAGAAGTGTCCAAGCTTCTGAAAGAAAAAGGCAGACTGGAAAAGAACCTCGGCGGTATCAAGAACATGTCCGAACTTCCCGGAGTTCTGTTTATTATCGATACAAAAACTGAAGCAATTGCTGTAGCTGAAGCCAAGAGAATGGGCATTCCCATC
Source organism: Spirochaetales bacterium (assembly GCA_028532905.1). Classification (GTDB taxonomy): domain Bacteria; phylum Spirochaetota; class Spirochaetia; order DSM-2461; family DSM-2461; genus Oceanispirochaeta. Next base: position 3,481 of record JAQQAM010000289.1, on the reverse strand, counting down.
ATCGCGGTTGTAGATACAAACTGTAACCCCGAAGGGATCGACTACCCCATCCCCGGAAACGACGATGCCATCAGAGCTATCAGCCTGTTCACACAGATTATCGCCAATGCGGTTGTTGAAGCTGATAATGAAATCGGACTTGAAGTAATTGAAAGCCTGCAGGATGAAGAAGCTGCTGAAGGAACCGAAGCTGCTCCCGCTGAAGAAAATACTGAAGCCCCCGCAGAAGAAACAGCCGCTGATGACAGCGATGTTGTATACACTACTGAGTAATAGGAGTTAATTGTGGCAGTAACACCAGCTGAAGTAAAAAAACTGAGAGACAAAACTCTGGCAGGAATGCTGGATTGTAAAAACGCACTGGTTGAAGCAAACGGCGACTTTGCTGAAGCCGAAAAGATCCTGAAAAAGAAGGGTCTGGCCAGTGCCGATAAAAGAGCCGGACGTTCAACCGACGCCGGTGCTATTTTCACCGCTGTTGCAGGTGATACAGCGGCAGCTATTGAGCTGAACTGTGAAACAGACTTTGTTGCCAAGAATGCCGTATTCAGCGAATCCGGTAAGAAGATTGCAGCCTATGCTGCTGAAAATAAAGTCGCTGCAGTAAACGACGGTGTGGAAGAACTCGTAAAAGAAGCTATTTCCGTACTGAAAGAAAACATGGGCGTAAAAAAAATCAACACCATGGAAGTATCCGACTCTGACTGTGTTGTAGACTACCTCCACAACAATGGACAGATCGGCGTTATGGTAAAACTGAGCTGTGACAGTGCAGAAACAGCAGCCAAAGAAGAAGTTAAGGCTCTTGGTCTGGATCTGGCTCTGCATGCAGCAGCCTTCAATCCTGCCTACCTCAACCGCGACAAGGTTGATGCTTCCTATATTTCCGAACAGGAAGAGATTTTCAAGGGACAGGCCGCCAACATGGACAAGCCCGAGAAAGTAATCGAAGGAATCATCAAGGGTAAGTTGAACAAGCACCTGGCTCAGATCTGTTTTGTAGACCAGGCCTTTGTTAAAAATGACAAAGTAAGCTGTGCCCAGGCTTGTGCTGATGTAGCCAAAGCTGTAGGCGGAAAAGTTGAGCTTGTCGACTACATGTATATGATGGTCGGTCAGGAAGCGTAATCTTTTCATACAAACGCCCCCTGTGTTATCATAGGGGGTGTTTATTATTTATAAGCATTGAGAAATGTGTATTATTCTTAAAATATGCATCTGAAGGGAGTGAATATGGATACTGTATTGAAATCAGCAGAAGACAGAATGAAAAAAACTGTTAAAGCGCTTAATGAAGAATTTAACACAATCAGAACAGGTAGAGCTTCTGCCAGTCTTTTTGACAAAGTCAATGTGGAGTATTATGGAACTCCCACCCCCCTTAACCAGGTGGCTAATATCTCCATCCCGGAAGCCAGACTGATTGTTATTCAGCCTTTCGACAAGAATGCCCTGGGCGATATTGAGAAAGCCATTCAGACATCCGAGCTTTCCCTGAATCCGAACAACGACGGAAAAGTTATCCGTATCAATATACCCCCTCTTACAGAGGACAGACGTAAAGAACTGGTCAAACAGGCCAAAAATGTAGGTGAACAGAGCCGTGTATCCGTCAGAAACATCCGCCGGGATGTTAATGACCAGATCAAGAAAGGCGATTTCACTGAAGATGAACAGAAAAAAGGCATGGATGATGTTCAGAAACTGACAGATCAGTACATCAAGGATATCGGCACCATTATTGATGAAAAAGAAAAAGAGATCATGGAGATTTAATGGCTTCTGAAACTCCTGAACCTTCCCATATAGGGATAATTATGGACGGAAACGGCCGTTGGGCGAAACAGCGCGGCCAGATCCGTTCAGCAGGTCATCGTGAAGGTCTGAATGCAGCCAAGGCTGTTGTCAAAGCCGCTTCTGACATGGGGATAAAGAATCTGTCTCTTTATGTTTTTTCCACTGAAAACTGGAAACGGACTGAGGAGGAAGTATCCTTTCTTATGGTCCTTATTAAGAGCTATCTGAAAAAAGAGTATCAGTTCTACAAGGATAATGCCATCAGGGTTGTCCACAGCGGAGACATCAGCCGTCTTCCCCCGGAAATACAGACCGAGATCAACACTGTTATGGAACAGACCGCCCATTTTAAGGGTCTTACTGTTAATCTGCTGATCAATTACGGCGGTCAGGATGAGATTGTCAGGGCTGTCAACAGCCATATTGAACGGCACCCGGGAGAACCCCTGACAGCGGAAGGCCTGGCCGGTTCACTGGACAATCCTGATCTTCCGCCGGTGGATCTTCTTATCCGGACGGGGGGAGAAAAAAGGATCAGCAACTTCCTGATCTGGCAGACCGCATATGCCGAGCTGTATTTTTCAGATAAACTCTGGCCCGAATGGTCCGGAGAGGATCTGCAGGCAGCAGTCGATTCATTCACAAACCGTGACAGACGTTTCGGCGGAGTAAAATAATGACAAATACACAGAAGAGATTTCTTCTTTTTGCAGTGGCACTGCCTGTACTGGCCTGCCTTATTCTTATATCCTGGGCCAACCATCTGGCAATCAATCTTGTGGTGCTGCTCATAACTGTTATCGGAACCAATGAAATGGCCCGCATGCTCAGGACGGCGGGATTTTCAGTACCGGTCAAGGCACTGACAGCAGCGTCAGCCATTATGCCTGTGATGACATATCTGATTGTCATAGGCGTTCTCGACGAAGTTGCGGTGCCTCTCTATTTTTTACTGGCAGGCCTTCTTGTTCTTATTTTTCCCATATTTACAATGGGTGAAGTGAACTTTAAAGGACTCCTTGAGGCAGCCGCCGGCTCTCTGCTCAGTCTATTTTACCCGGGATATTTCCTGACCTATATCATCCGTTTTTCAGGGTATGAGTCAGCCAGCATTATCCTGATCATCTTTATGCTCATGGTGTATCTCAATGATTCCAATGCCTGGTTTATGGGTGTGTTTTTCGGACGGAAATCACGGCGGGGCATTTTTACCGTAAGCCCCAATAAAAGCCTTATCGGCTTCGGCGGGGGTATTTTTGCCTCTCTTGTTGTAACCATTACCAGCTGGTTTCTTTTTCCTCATATAATGCAGGGACCTTTGTGGTCTGTAGTTCTCCTGGGTTTTGTAGCCGGCATGACTACTATTTTAGGGGATCTTATTGAATCGGGCATTAAACGATCGGCCGGAGTCAAGGACTCGGGCAGCATTGTAATGGGAAGAGGCGGTCTGCTGGATTCTATTGATTCCCTTCTTCTGACAGCCCCCATTTTTTACTATTTCCTGCATTTTACAAGTTTATAGACAGGATCCGGAATGAAAAAAGTACTTATACTGGGGTCGACAGGCTCTATTGGACAGAGCACTTTAGATATAATCAGAAGCTACCCTGAAGAGTTTAAGCTGGTTGGGCTTCATGCTCACAGAAATGAGCAGAGACTCCTGGAAGATGCCGGAGACTTTCCC
>JAQQAM010000288.1 GCA_028532905.1 Spirochaetales bacterium | reverse complement strand
GGAAGATTACAAAGTCTGTGATATTGTTGCTTTTACGGAAAACCGGAAAAGGATCTATATATTTGATCTGGATCTGACCCGGGGAGAAGATCTGATTATTGAAGAAACTGAGGACTGAAAATCTTCTTTTCTTTTTTTACCGGAATCTATTGACCTGACATAACCATTATGTTAAATTGCTCAACGTCAAAAAGATGGTACGGGCGATTAGCTCAGTTGGGAGAGCGCCTGCCTTACAAGCAGGATGTCGGGGGTTCAAGTCCCTCATCGCCCATAAAGGCTTACTGATTTAGTTTCAGTAAGCCTTTTTTTTATCCCCCGGGACTTGAACTGAATGAACGGCGCGAATACATGGAGCGCAACAGGACAGGACGTCCTGTTAGTGAGTGAAGAGGCCTGCAGGGAGACTGCAGGAGCAGATGACCGGAAGGAAGTCCCTCATCGCCCATAAATGCTTACTGATGCAATTTCAGTAAGCATTTTTTTTATACCCCGGGACTTGAACTGAATGAACGGCGCGAATACATGGAGCGCAACAGGGCAGGACGTCCTAATACAGGACTTGAACTGTACCAACCCCGGCTGGATTATAAAAACAAAAGCCGGCATACGCCGGCTATGTGGACACGTTTTTCTGTTTAAAACAGGACAACGATGTCTCATATATCAAATAATCTGTTTACTGGAACAGATTGTTTTCTTTGATAAATCTTGCTACCGGATAATTCCGGCTTACTCTTTCAGGTGGTAGATCTTTCATATATCCCCCTTACCCTTTACTCACTTATAATTTTAATCCATTGTTCTGTAAAATCAAGATTGTATTGGTCATTTTTTGTGGATTATTTCTCTGTGCTGTTGTAATGTGTATGAAACTTGTACAGGGATATATCCGGAGGACTTCTTCTCTTTGAGCATACTGAATGAGGCTTATCTTAAAGAACAGCTTATTACCTATATTGGTAATAAGAGACGTCTTCTTCCCCTGATCCATCAGGGGCTGGTCAGAACTTCCCGGGGCATTGAAACTCCCGTATTTACAGATCTGTTTGCCGGATCCGGTGTGGTTTCCCGTCTGGCCCGTCTGATGGGTTTTCGTGTGTATTCCAATGACTGGGAAGAGTATTCCCGAATTCTGGGCTTGTCCCATCTGACACTGAATAGAAAAGACCTGATTCGGCTATTCGGCAGTTTCAATACACTTGAATCACTTCTTTACGATATCAATAATCTCCCTGAACCACAGGAGGAGGAACGATATATGTCGTTGTTCTATTCTCCTTCTGATAAAGATGTAGCAAAGGCTGATTACAGAGTCGAAAGACTTTTCTATACCAGAGAGAACGCCCTGAGAATTGACGGGATCAGAAATTATATTGAGAACCGCTTTCCACCGGATTCAACAGGGGAGGATGGGGAAATCAGAACCCTCCTGATCGGACTGCTTCTGGGAGAGTGTTCCAGGCATACAAATACCTCAGGAGTATTCAAAGCGTTCCACAAGGGCTTCGGAGGACATGGTAAAGATGCCCTCCAGCGCATCCTGAAACCCATAGAACTGCCATTTCCGGTTCTTCCTGAAGATTGTATACCGGCACAGGTATTCTGCACTGATGCCAATGAACTGGCGGCCTCCAGGGATCTTCCGGATGCGGATATCTGCTATCTGGATCCTCCCTATAATCAGCACCAGTACGGCAGCAATTACCATATTCTCAATACAATCGCGCTCTGGGATAAAATACCGGCTCCTTTGACCCTCAATGAGTATGGTATCCTTAAGGAGAAAGCGGCCATCCGAAAGGACTGGATTAAAACACGGTCTCCCTACTGCTATAAGAGTAAAGCCGATCAGGCCTTTTCCGAACTGTTATCCAACACCAGAGCCCGTCATATTCTGATAAGCTACAGCAATGACGGTGTTATTCCCTTTGATACCATGATGGATATTTGTGAACAAAAGGGAAGGGTGAGTATTATCAGCAATGAGTACACCAAGTTCAGAGGGGGACGGCAGAGCAATCACAGGCTCCACAGCAATATTGAGTTTATACTGGATATTAACTGCTCTGTCAGGGCAAACAGTTATTCCCGAAGTAAAATAAATAAACTGCTCCTTCTTCGTGAAATAGCCCTGCTGGATAAAAAAATCTATATGCCGGAACAGATGGAAACTCTTTTTCACGGCAGGTGGAGTGACGATGGGCTGCTTCATACAGAAATATCCGGAAATCCACTGACCTTCAGGCTGAAAGACAATATTTCCGTCAGTATTGAGAGTGACATCAGAGACTGGAGTATTTCCGCTTTAAAGAGGCTTGTCTCCCTGATGAATGAATGCAGCTGCCAGAGCCGTTACGCTGAACTGCAACGCTTATTCGCCTTGATGAACAAGAACCGGCTGTCACACAGGACAGTAAAAAAGGAAGTTCCCAGACGGATACGGATGCTGGCTCATAAAAAAACAAAAAGCGAGTATAAATCCGCCCTGGAAACACTGGAGTCCTTAAGGAACACACAGGATCTGGGTTTTATTGACAATGATCTCAGGCTGATTAAAATACAGGCAGAGAAAAGGTTTAATGATTAAGATGAAAAAAACAGTCGTTTTCACAGGAGGCGGTACAGGCGGTCATGTCTATCCGGCCCTCCCCATTATAGAAAAACTGCAGTCCAGAGGGTATAAGGTTCTCTGGATTGGATCAAAACAGGGAATTGAGAAGCGGATTGTAGAGTCCTGGGGTATTGAATACAGGGGGATCAGCACGGGAAAACTGCGCCGGTATTTCTCTTTCCAGAATTTTACGGATATTTTCCGTATTATTGCCGGAACCATTCAATCATTTATACTTCTGCGGAAGATCAGGCCCGAGCTTGTGTTTTCAAAGGGCGGATTTATTTCCGTCCCCCCCATTGCAGCGGCAAAAGTTCTAAGGATTCCCGGTTATACTCACGATTCAGATGTCATTCCGGGGCTGGCCACTAAAATCAATACAAAGTTGGTGCAGAAAACGTTTCTGGCCTATGAAGAAAGTCTGGCCTACATCGGAGAGAGTTCAAAAACAGTGGTATCCGGGAATCCGGTGCGCAAGGATTTCTTTTCTCATGATCTGGAAATTCCGTCCCCCTGGAGTCAGAGAATCAGCAAAGAGAAGCCACTTCTGATAATACTGGGGGGTTCTTCGGGAGCCAGGCAGATCAACAATCTGATTCAGGAGTCTCTCAGCGATTTATGCACCCGCTTTACCATAATCCATCAGATGGGAGAAGAGCTGTTTGATTCCTCTTTCACAGGAGAAGACTACTATCCTGTGCCCTATTTAAATGAAGAACTGCCTGCTCTGTTGAGACGGGCTGATCTGGCGGTTGCCCGTTCCGGAGCAGGAACTCTCTGGGAGCTGGCTGTCACAGAAACCCCGTCCATACTGATCCCTTTGCGGGCCGGAAGCAGGGGAGATCAGATTCTGAATGCTGAAATGCTTGGGAAAAGAGGCATGGCCATTGTTATGGAAGAAGAGGAGCCGGATGCAGCCGGATTGAAACAACTGATTCTGTCTCTGGACGAGAACAGAGAGAAACTGAACCATATGAAGGAGAACTGCCGGAATTTTGTGAAACAAAGAGCGGAAGATGTTATAGTATCGTATCTGATAAAGGAGTCATAATGAATCTTGGTATTGTGGACATATTATTTCTGGCAATTATTGTGATCTCTGCCTTTCGTGGAGCTTTCCGGGGAATGGTTCAGGAACTGATTTCTCTGGCGGCATTATTTATCAGCCTCCTGCTGGCGGCTGTCTTTTATGCTGATGGTGCCAAATGGATCCAGGATCGTTCTTCTCTGGAAGATTCAGCAATACTCATTTCATTTGTCTGTATTTTCGCCGCATCACTGATCCTTTTCAAACTCCTTCAGAAAGCTATCGTCTATATGATTAATGAGACGCCCTTTGAGAGTGTTGACCGTTTGCTGGGGTTCTTTTTCGGTATGCTTGAGGGAATCCTCATGTGCTTTCTTATTGTGTATCTTATCGATTTCCAGGATGTAGTTGATCTGCAGAAATGGACGGGACAGTCCCGGCTTCTTCCCTACCTGGAACGCTTCCTTCCTGCCCTGGACAAACCGGCGGAGCAATTAATCGATAAATTATCATCAGGGAGCATCTGAATTGTTTGAGAATCTAATTGGTCAGGACAGCATAAAGCAACAGCTCATTTCCGAAATAGGACAAAACAGATTGCCCCATTCCATACTCTTCAGCGGGGAAGATTACAGCGGAAAAATGACTGCGGCACTGGAGCTGGCAAGAGCCATTTCCTGCAGCCGTGACAATGCCCCCTGGGACTGTGACTGCCGGTCCTGTAAAGATCATCGGGTTATGAACAATCCGGATCTTCTGCTGCTGGGAAAACGGTATTTTCTGGAAGAAATCAAAGCATCAGCCGAGCTGATGAACAGAAGCCGGGCGGGTTTTTCCGTATATATGTTTATCCGCAATGTCAGAAAACTGCTGAAACGATTTGAGCCGGCCATCTGGGAAGGTCAGGAAAAGAAACTGAGCAAGTACAGCGGAACACTCAGTTCTGTTATTGAAATGCTTGAACAGCTGGACCCGGAAAAAGAACTGATGCCTGAGGATGCATTGAAAAAGTATCTGGATGATATAATCAATCAGATCAGAACCCTCACAGCAGCGGTCCCGGGGACGACGCCGGTAGACCAGATCAGAAATATCAGCAAATGGGCTCACAGAACATCCAGCGGTAAAGCCAAAATTGTGATTATTGAGCAGGCAGACACACTTCTGGAAAGCTCTGCCAACTCCCTGCTGAAGATTCTTGAAGAACCGCCTCCCCATGTGACCTTCATTCTCACTACAGACCGGAAGGGCAATATTATTCAGACCATAAGGTCAAGAGTCAGACATTTTGAGTTCGCTCCCAGATCAGAGGAATCATCCAGAGTCATTCTGGAGAAGCTGTTCCGTTATGAAGACAGCAAACTGAGTCTCTTTCAGTTTTTTCAGAGCTGGTCTGATACAGACTATAATTTTATCTCGACCCATATCAGGCTGTTTATGGACAGCTGCTTTACCGGGGCATCCATCAGAGACCTGGATGATCTGTTTCAGTACTTTGACAAGCATAAGGACAAAGATGAGCTGAAGCGCTTCCTCAGGCTCCTCAGTGATGAACTCCGTCTCAGATTTATTGAAGATCCCGACCTGAATGCAACTGTAGAGGGACAAATTCTGATAAGCGATATACAGAATGAGATCAATCTCTGTTCTTCCAACTCACAAATTTACAATCAGAGTTCTCTTTTTCTGCTGGAAAGCTTATTTTATAATGTAAGAGAGAAATATGAGGCATTTTGTAAGTAAAGCGATAGAATCACTGCCCAAGCTCGATGAAGGGCAGATTAAGAATCTCATAGATGTACTGGCAGAAGAGGTAAAGGATATAGAACTCCTGGAGAATGTTATCTCCTCTCTTCCCTATGGTGTAATTGTTGCCCGTTCAGATCACTATATTCAGTTTATGAACAGACAGGTCAGGAGGATGCTGCCGGTTCTTCAGCATAGTCTGGAGAAGACGAAAGTATGGGAAGCCATACTGGACAAGGAGATTTCCGCCTTTGTTAAAGATTCTCTGCTGGATGCAGACAGTGTCAAACCAAGGGACTTCACTCTGGAAACTCTCAACAGAGACATTACATTGGCTGTAGGTGTTATGCCTGTTGTCAGTGAGGGAAGAATTCAGGGAGATTTCATCTATTTTGAAGATGTTACGGACAAACGTCTGGAAGAAGCCCGTCTCAGGAGGGCAGAAAGCCTGGCGTCCATGACGACCATGGCTGCCAGTGTAGCCCATGAAATTAAAAATCCTCTGGGAAGCATCAGTATTCACCTTCAGTTAATGCAGAAAACACTTCAGGCGGACAGGGATGACTGCCGGTCAGATCTGGAAGAATACCTTACGATTATCAGTGAAGAGGTGGAGCGTCTCAATTCCATAGTCGTGGATTATTTATTTGCCGTCAGACCCATGGATACCCATCCTGTCCCCATGGATATCAATGCACTGATTCAGGAACTGGTCACCTTTGTTCAGTATGAAGTGCAGGAAGCCGGGATACAGCTCCAGGAGAAACCGGACAGCGGACTTCCCATGCTGAATCTGGATGAAAATCTGATGAAACAGGCCCTTCTGAATATAATTAAAAATGCAATGGCAGCCATGCCCGGCGGAGGGACACTGGAAATAAGTACCTTCCTCAAGGACAATACTGTTCAGATAAAAATCAGGGATACGGGAACCGGGATCTCCAAGGAAATGGTTTCAAAAATATTTGAGCCCTATTTCACGACCAAGGAAAACGGTTCGGGTCTGGGATTAACCATGGTCTATAAGGTCATCAAGGAACATGGCGGTGAAATCCGTGTCCATTCAAGAGAAGGCGAGGGCACAACCTTTACCATACTCCTGCCTGTTCCGCAGACTGACAAAAAACTACTTGCCTGGGATGGAGAATGATTTGAAATTCAATATTCTTGTAATTGATGATGAAAAAAACATTCGGGAAGGACTGGCCAGAGCCCTGAAGCTGGACGGATACGATGTTTTTACCGCTGAAGACGGCAGTGAAGCCATGAAAATGATGGTTAAAGTAGAGATTGACCTTGTGATCACTGACCTCCGGATGCCGAAGGTTTCGGGAGAAGAGGTGCTGAAGAAAGTCAGTACATCCTATCCCACTGTACCGGTTATTATTCTGACGGGACACGGTACTGTTGAAAATGCGGTCAATGCCATGCGGGACGGTGCCTATGACTTTCTGACAAAACCATTGAATTTGGACAGACTGTCCCTTCTGGTTAAAAGAGCCCTCTCCTCAAGAGAGCTTGTTATTAAGCACAGGGAACTGCAGGAGGAAGTAAAAAAACTCGAGAGCAGAAAAAACCGGAATAATTTTATCGGTAAAAGCCCTCAGATGCAGAAGATTCAGGAACTGATTCAACAGGTTGCCAATACAAAGGCTTCGGTTCTGATTACCGGTGAGAGCGGTGTGGGTAAGGAACTTGTGGCCGATGCCATACATGAACTCTCCCAGAGGAAGGAACAGCCCTTTATAAAAGTTCACTGCGCCGCTCTTTCCGAATCACTTCTGGAAAGCGAGCTGTTCGGTCATGAAAAAGGGGCGTTCACAGGGGCGTCTACCCAGAGGAAAGGCCGTTTTGAACTGGCCGACGGCGGATCCATATTTCTGGATGAAATCGGTGAAATCAATCAGTCTGTTCAGATTAAAATCCTGAGGGTCCTT
>JAQQAM010000287.1 GCA_028532905.1 Spirochaetales bacterium | reverse complement strand
CCTATGGCCGCGCCGCCGCGTTGCAGCCCGACAACGTCGAACCACGCTTCGGCCAGGCCGGCGCAATCTGTATATATATGACTGTACGGGAAGACAGAATGATCATTGAAGTCAGTGATACAGGAATAGGTATTCCGGAGCAGGAGCTTAACGATATTTTTCATCCATTTGAACAACAGGATAAACAGGATGCCAGACATTTTGAAGGAACCGGACTGGGGCTGAGTATCGTTTACAAACTTGTAAAACTGATGGGAGGCAGCATTCATGTAACAAGCGATCTCTGGAAGGGAAGCTGCTTCACCCTGAATCTCCCGGCTGTTTACGCAAAGGAAACCAGCCGGAAAACATTCGCATATAAAAAAGAACCCGTTTTGGATACAGAATTAATTTGTCTTACAGAAGAGTCCTATCTCAATGACAGACTGAAAACAGCCGGTAAGGAATATAACATCCATTTTCTTCCATTAAGCGGAACAAAAACAAAGAAAGGTACAGAGACAAATAAAACAGTCCTTGTATTGGCGCATCACCCAATTAGAGACACCCTGGTAAATGGCTGTATCCATATCCCCCTGATTCCTGCCGACAGGCTGCAGAATAACAATAAAAAACCGGAGTATTACTTTATCAGAGAGGATTTGGAAGCCGATAAAACAGCGGCCATACTGTTCAGCATATTCCAGCGGGAACATAAAAGCGACAGCTCTCCCCTCCTCCCCTACAACTCCCTTAGTGAGACTGGCAGACAGGCACTGCTCAAGGCCGTGAATAGCTGTAATTTCAATGACATTGAAGAACTGCTCCCCCATCTGGGAAGTTGTGGAGAAAAAGGAAAAAAGCTGGCAGAACAACTGAAAAAAGGAACCGCCGACTTTGATATTCCAATGGTAAAAAAAATCCTTGAACAGATAGGTAATGAAATATCAGGAGGAACATAAGATGATGAAAAGATTACTGATCGTAGACGACACCCTGCCTAATCTACAGCTCCTGGGGAGTATTCTGAAAGATCAGTACTCCCTCAGTTTTGCATCAGACGGTAAGGAGGCTCTTGAGCTTCTTGAAAAAGATCTTCCCGATTTAATACTGCTTGATATCATGATGCCTGGTATTGACGGATTCGAAGTATGCCGCAGGATCAGAAAAAATGAGAAAACACATTCCATACCGATCATATTTTTGTCAGCCAAAAATGACCGGGAAAGTGTAATAAAAGGGATGGGTATGGGCGCTCAGGATTATATAGTAAAACCCTTTATGCCTGAAGAAGTAATTAAAAGAATTGCCCTTCAATTTCCAAAAAAGACAATCCCCGAACTGAACACAAACTGCCGTACCATCAAATCCACAGATAAGATTTTCCTGTGTAACAGGATGAAGAATACCCATACAGTCAACAAACAGCATTTGGCACAGCTTGTGGAGGAACTCTCTTCGGTAGAAGAGAAACTGGACCCTCTGATTTCCAATATCCCGGATCTGCTGCTTTACTTCAAGGAGCTTGAGGAATTTCTTCTGGAAGTCAATCTGGATAAACCGGAACAGAAAAAGAAACTGGAACAGATACAGCAGAAAAGAGTCACCCCCGAACTCACTGGCGTCATTCATACAATGCATGATAAATTTCTGGAATGCCAGTTTTCTCTGATAGATCTGATCAATGATCTGAATACAACCGGGATCAAAGAAGTTAGAAATGAAATTCCGAGCCTCAGGAAGCTTCTGGAAAATCTCATAATCCTGCTGGAACTGGATATAAAACTGAACTGGAACATAGACAGGGATCTTAAACTCCCCTATAAAAAGGATGATTTTATTCAGGTTATTCTCTCTTTGCTTGATAATGCCTTTGACGCCATGATGAATGAAGAGAATACATGTTCTGTGACAGTGAATATTAAAGATTATCAGCTGCTGATATCTGTTGAGGATTCCGGCCCCGGGATACCTTCCGAAGCATATGATAGTGTGTGGGATTCAGGGTTCTCTTCGAAAAAAGCCCGGCTAGGTTACGGATTAACAGCGGCCAAAAATATCATTGAGGAACATTTTTACGGAACCATCCTCTTTCCCTTTCCGGATAAGGGACGGGTGGATGTTGTAATTCCCCTGGCCTGAGTTAAGATTGGAATAGCAGTTACCTGACTTCCGGAAAGTTGTAGAAAGATATTTGAGAATAACTGTATACTTAAAATATGGATAATTACACAATCCTCATAACATTAATCATTATCCTTGCTGTATATGTCGTCTTCACCATTATTACATCCAGAAATACTGGAGTACTGGGACGCCGGGAGTGGCAGCTTTCTTCACTGTGTCTGTTTTCAGGATTTCTCCTGATAACCTTTCAAAGAATCCTTTCTCCCTTTATATCCATCTGTGTCGCTAATTACCTGTTGACCCTGGGGTTTTATTACCAGACAGCCGTCGCCCTTATGATGGATTACAAACAGAAAGTCATGAGAAAAGGATTTCTGTTGTCCGTATCTCTTTTATACTGGTTTTTGTTCCCCTTCTTCACATACATTTCCTTCAATACAGCCGTCCGAATTATCATCATATCCCTATTCCTGGTGGTGTTTTACTTTTATGCCGCCTGGAAGATGTTTCACCATTATAAAAGCAGATCTGAAAAACCTTTTGATACTCTGGAACTGTATCTTCTTTTTATATACTCGGCGTTCTTCTACCTGTTCAGGACTCTGGCAACAGCATGGGGAACCGGTACAGTGAGTTCTCTGTTTGATATGAATCTGATCACAACCATCAGTTTCATTAATATTATTGTTTTCAACCTCATTTATATGATGGGTATTTTCAATGCCTCCCTTCGGAGCAGCAATCATCTCCTGGTCAGAGAAAAGGATAAATTAAGCTCTCTGTTCAATTTCCTGAATGATACCGCCCGTCATCTGAATCTGGATGATCTTTATAAGTCCATTGAAGAGATTCTGAAAAAATCCATGCATATTGATACGGCAGGCATTTTTCTTATCGATGAAGATCGGATGACCCACTCTATGGTGTATGTGTTCAACAATCTTGAATTACCCCTTGAATCTGTGCAGACCCTGAAAAGAGGAGAGGGAATCTCTGGTAAAGCGATTGAAGAAAACAGGATCGTATCCATGAATATGGATCAGTATCCCCTCCGCCCGGAAGCCGAACGTTTTAAAGCCAAAGGCGTCAGTGAGCTGGTGAGTATTCCTTTACGAACAGCAGACGGAATCATAGGCGCCATAACCATGGTATACACAGAAGAACGGAAAAACCTCTTTCTGGATGAAGATTATGTCTACTATCTGGGAGAGCAGATAGCTCTTGTACTTCAAAATGCTTTTTTGTATGAGAAAGTCACAAAACTGGCCAATACAGATCCCCTCACAGGCCTTTATAACCGGCGAAGAATGATGGAGATTTTGAGAAAGGAGTACGCCATCGCCATGAGAGGGGGAAGACGTTTTACTCTGGTCATGGCAGACCTTGATCACTTTAAAGATGTAAATGACAGCTTTGGTCATGACTGCGGCGATGAGGTACTGAAACAGACCTCTGCTCTATTCAGGAAAGAGTGCCGGGAATATGATTCACTGTGCCGCTGGGGAGGAGAGGAGTTTCTCCTTTTATTCGTCGACAGTGATGTCTCCTCAACTACCGGTGTTCTGGAGAGAGTCAGAAAAGAGATGGAACATATGAAGTTGTCCTGTATTGAAAACAGACCTGTTACCCTGAGTATGGGAGTAACCGGCTTTGACAGTCATTCCAGCCTTGAGCAATTAATTGCAAAGGCGGATGATGCTCTTTACAGGGCCAAAAAAAACGGACGCAACCGGATAGAGTATTCCCGATCAGACTGATGGTCTGTTGCCGGTCATTTCAATTTGAAGCGCAGCGGTTTCAGGGCTATAATTAATATATAAACACAACAATTGAGCCTGAAAAAGAATATGAGCGAGGTACGCTTATGAAAGGTCTTTTTCTTTGTGCGGCATTGTTATTGATTCTGGTACCTGCCGCAACGGCACAGGACAATCCCTCCTTAGTATCATTCAGCGCAGTTCCTTTTATTTCCCTCCCCATGGGAAACAGTCCCGATTTTTTTGATCCCGGATACGGCGGAGAGCTGGAATTGTCATTCAGTCCAGCTGCATTCAGAGGCTTCGGCTTCGGTATGAATGCCGAGTACTTCATCCTCCCCCTGAAAACACAGGACAGCATATGGATCGGTTCTGTACAGGCAGGTCCGACTTATCTGATACGACTGGGAAAACGGTTTTCTCTCTTTGCCCGGGGGGGTGCCGGTTACTATACTCATGACGCCATGGGATGGGAGCGGGAAGGCAGTTCATCCGGGTCTTTCACCTACGGCGGAGGCGGTGGGCTGAGTTTCAGAACAGGAGGAGCCTTTTCTCTGGGTCTGGGTCTTTCCTATGACTATTACAACTATCTGTACAACGGGCTTTCCGCATCTCTGTACGGCCGTTTTGACTTTGATAGGGACAGAAAGGAAAGAGCCCTTAAGGATTACACGGAAACTCAGGAGATTCAGATTGAAGAGATGAAAAATGATGGAACAGGTGTTGAAATTCAGGAGATTCAGGTCATCAGTCTCTATCCTGTTCTATACAAATATTATGACAGCCATCCCATAGGCTCTGTCAAAATTGTAAACAATGAGTCCGTTGCGGCAAAAGATGTTGCCCTGCAGTTTTATATGGAACAGTATATGGATAATCCTATGGAGATTGGTGAAAAATTCACTCTGGAATCAGGGGAAGAAAAAACCATCGAACTGTACGGACTTTTTACAGAGGACATGATGGAAATAACAGAAGGGACCAAGGCGTCTGCCCGGATTACCCTCTCCTATTCCCTGGCCGATGCAAAGGAGAGCCGGGATTATACAAAGGTTATGGAAGTAAAGGACAGAAATGCCCTGGTCTGGGATGATGACAGGAAAATAGCCTCCTTCATTACAGCAAAAGATCCACAGATTCTGAGCTTTGCCAAAAAGGTGAGCAACTGGATGCAGGAATTTGAAAACCCCGCAGTGGATGCCAACCTGCAGAAAGGGATGATTCTCTTTGAAGCAGTAAAATCCTATGGTGTCCGGTATGAGGTGGATCCGGCCACACCCTTTGCCGGCGCCTCAAGTGAGACTGCCTTTGTGGATTTCATTCAGTTTCCCAGACAGACTCTGGAATATACAACAGGCGACTGTGATGATCTGACAGCCCTCTACTGTGCCCTGCTCGAATCTGTGGGAATCCCCACAGCCTTTATAACCATACCCGGTCATATCTATATGGCCTTCGGCCTGAAAAGCAGTCCCGATGAGAGCCGGAAGACCTTCAGCCGCCGCAGTGATCTGATCTACACAGAGGATATGACCTGGCTTCCGGTCGAAATAACCATGTTCCAGGACAGCTTTGCCGAAGCCTGGCAGCAGGGAGCCAAACAGTGGCGGGAAAACGAATCGAAGGAGCAAGCCAGTCTGTACCTGACCCAGGAATCCTGGCAGCAGTATCAGGCGGTTGGTTTCAAGGAAAGCGCCGGCGGTGGGCTGGATATGCCCGGCCGCAGTGATGTAACAGCTGAGTTTGTAAAAAGCATAAGCCGTTTTGTTGATCAGGAAATATATCCCCAGAAAGCGGCTATTCAGGCTCAGATGGATAAAAGCGACAAGAAATATATATACCGGAATAAACTGGGAATTCTTCATGCCCGGTACGGGTTGTATGACCAGGCAGAGGAATACTTCACAGATATAAACAGGGAGAGGGTCTTTCTACCCAGCCTCCTGAATATGGGAAATATATCCTTCATTCGGAACGACTATCAGGAAGCTCTCAAATGGTACAACCAGGTTCTGGAGAAAGACGGGGACAATAAAAAAGCATTGCTGGGTTCAGCCCGGTGCAATCATGAACTGGAAAACTACGGCATGGTCAGTTCGGCATACAGTGAATTGAAACGGAGTGATCCTGTTCTGGCCCAGCAATTTGCCTATCTGGAACTGAGAGGGTCTGAAGGAAGGCGGGCATCCGAAGCTCAGGGAGGAGTCGATCAGGTATTGTGGGAGGATGAAGAATGAAGAAACAGAAACTATTTTCAAGTTCTGTGCTGCTGGTTGTCCTCCTGACCCTCAGCTGTACAATGTCCGGTGATTATCTGGATGAGATTTCCAATAAAATCAGTTCTGATGAAAACCCTTATCTGACAGACGGAATATTTGAACAGAGTATCATCCTCACCATTACAGAAGCCGGACCGGATGTCATATCCCTGACCTGGACGGAACCGGATGATGATGATTTCAGCCATGTGGAGATCAGCTGGAGCCCCGGACCGGATGAGCCGGCAGTGATAGAAAAAGGTTCAAATACATTTGATCTTCCAGCTGGAGGAGAGGGTGTTGTTTATGAAATAAACGGGGTTGCTGTTGCTCTTAACGGCGACAGCTCTGAAGGCAGTGTCATCAGTATCCGTACCCCTTCCTATCAGCGGAGTGTAAGCTGTATTTATACAGCGGAGGAACTACTGGCGATAAACGACAATACCGAAACCCTTCAGGGCTTTTATATTCTGAGAAATGATCTGTCCTTGAGCGGCTACAGTTCCGGAGAGGGCTGGATATCCATCGGTTCGAATACCACACCTTTTTATGGAGTCTTTGACGGGAACGGGCATACAATCTCAGATATGGTTATCAACAGAACCACTCAGCATGTGGGGTTCTTCGGCTCGGCTGTAAGTGCCTATATAGAGAATGTCACTCTGGAAAGTGTAGATGTAACAGGACAGAACCAGGCCGGTGGTCTGATCGGTTCTACGGCAGCAGGTACAATCGTCAGAAATGTGGAAGTCAGCGGGTCCATAAGCGGGATCAGTGAGATAGGAGGAATTGCCGGAGACTTTTCAGAAGCCTTTATCTATGACAGCCGCAGTTTTGTGAATGTCAGCGGTACGGACAGAGTCGGAGCCTTTTTCGGAAAGTCACAGGCCTCTACGGCGGAAAGCTGCAGTGCCTCGGGAACAGTCAGCGGAACCAGTGACCTGGGAGGATTCGGGGGGCTTCTGGACAGCCTGGATATAGACAACTGTACAGCCAGTGTCAATGTTACCGGAACTGGAGCCCAGATAGGTGGTTTTGCCGGCACCCTGGCATCCTCTGACCTTCTGGAAGTGGCAGTGGACGGCAATATACAGGGAGATGGGAATGTCGGCGGATTTGCAGGCTATATTACACAGACTTCCCTCAGCCGCTGTTCTGCTACAGGAACGGCTACAGGCAGTGCCAACTATACCGGTGGATTTGTGGGTGGATTATATGACTCACAAATAGTTGAGTGCTGGGCAACTGGAGATGTAAACGGAGTCAATGGAGTAGGAGGATTTGCCGGAAATCATGAAGTGACCTCTTCAGGTGCTGTGACCAGGGCTTTTGCCACCGGCAATGTCAGCGGCTCTGATTCAGTGGGCGGATTTGCAGGGGATAGCAATACGGCCAGTTATACAGACTGTTTTGCCAGAGGAAATGTCACGGGAACCAATAATTATGGCGGATTCGTTGGAAACAATAACGGCTCAGCCTTCACTCGATCCTACTCAGCAGGGAATTCTGGAGGAAATGGATTTCATGGAACCTATGTTGCAACTGACTCATACACAGACTGCTTCCACGACAGCACAACATCCGGGAATACAGTATCAGACGAAGGAACACTGCCCCTGACAACACTGGAAATGAAAAACAGCAGCAGCTTCCCGACCTGGGATTTTACAAATACCTGGACTATCGATCCATCTGTCAACTGGGGCTACCCTCACCTGCAGGGGATGGCCCCCTGACAATCAGGCCAGCTCCAGCTCAAGGGGATCTTCATTCTTTGATTCAGAACCAGCTTCCAGATCCCCCTCTTCCAGTTTGAAAAACCCGATGGACTGCTTCAGATTGGCGGCCTGGCTGGACAATTCTTCCGACATGGAAGCCATCTCTTCCGAAGCGGAAGCATTCTGCTGAATAACCCGGTCCAGCTGGGAAATGGCGATATTGATCTGCTCCATGCCCACACTTTGCTCGGTACTGGAATGGCTGATTTCCTGAATCAGGCTGGCTGTATGCTGGATGTCCGGGAGCATGGAGTTCAACAGGTCTCCCGCCCGGCGGGCCGTCTCTACACTGCTGGTGCTCAGTTCGATAATTTCCTTTGCAGCAGACTGGCTGTTCTCAGACAGCTTCTTGACTTCTGAAGCCACAACAGCGAAGCCTTTTCCCGCCTCCCCTGCCCTGGCGGCTTCAATAGCCGCATTGAGAGCCAGCATATTGGTATTGCGGGAGATCTCATCAATAACACCGATCTTCTCTGAAATCAGATACATTGCATCAACCGCCTCTTTAACCGCTGTCCCACTGCTGGAGGAATGGGTAGCCGACTTCTGTGAAATCTTACTGGTCTCTACCGCATTCTGCGCCGTCTGCCTGACATTGGAACTGATCTGCTCCATTGTGGATGAAACCTCCTCGGCAGAAGACGCCTGCTCCGTGGCTCCCTGGGACATCTGCATGGCCGTTGCACTCAGCTGCTGACTGCCTGTGGCCACATTCACAACAGCAGAACGGATCTCCAGTACAATGTCTGTAATCTGTCTCTGCATTCTGTCCAAAGCGGTAATCAGATTTCCCACTTCATCCTTCCGATTCAGAAGTTTCGAATCAAGACGGTTTGTAAAATCACCATCCGACATAACATGGGCGAACTGAATGACCCGGCTGATAGGATTCACAATGGACTGAACAAAATAGGTAATTATCACGGTCAGCAGCAGAATACACACAAGGGTAGAGATTATGGAAAGTCTCAGAATTCTGAATACTCCCGCATAGATGTCGCTGTCATTGGCTGTCACGGCAATGGTCCATCCTTTTGAAGCAACAGTTCTGTAGTTTACTGTTTTCAGAACACCCTTGTAGGTATAGGGAAGCATACCGTCTTTTGTGTCCAGCATCTTCCTTCCGAAATCATACTTTGACAGATCTTCCTTCAGAATCAGATCTTTATTGGGATGAGCAAAAATAATCCCTTTATCGTCCATCATATAGGCATATCCTTCATGCCCCACAACAACAGGGCTGATATGTGTTTCAATAAAAGCCCCGAGATTCAAAGATCCTAAAAGCACTCCCTGAACCGCTCCCTCAGCATACACAGGAGTGGAAACGACGATTACCGGCTCTGACGAGACCCGGCTGATGATGATGTCAGAAGAAAATGTGTTCCCTTTCATGGATTCCCGGAAATATTCCCGGTCTTTCAGATCCAAAGAACCGATATGGGTGCTGTCACTGGAGGCAATCACAAGCCCCTTATTGTCAGTGAGAGCCAGCAGCTCAAAATGGGGCCAGATCTCCATGGCCTCCTGGAGCAGAGAGCTGGCAAGAGAAACAGCCTGAGAGGATTCTGTATACACCTGGGCAAAATCTCTGTTCAGACCCATAATCTCAATTTCACTCATGGATGTTTCTGCAAAATCGGTTGTTGACCGGTACAAAGCGTCTGTAATCTGCACCAAACTGTTGCCCACAATGTACTTTATTTCTTTTCTGGTTGAGGTAAATGTGACAACAGCAAGAGCTGTCATGGTTATCACAGCAGTCAGGAGTATAGGAAGAAGGAATTGATATTTCAATTTCATGAGAAGTCTCCTTTTTTATTATTTCCAGTTTGGCCTTATTATTAAAATGATTATAACTTTAATCTACTGAAGTTTACTTTTAACACATTATATTTCTTTATATGTTCTCCATTATTGAATACGAGTTTTATTTCACTCTCCTTTTTTATTAATATACATCATTTCATTATATGACAATACCATACTTAATTTCCATTATTTTTCATAATTAACACATATACATGAATTTAGTAAAAAAATATGTGGAAATTACAATGGAATGTGATGAATCAGCATCAATAATTGTGGCTTTGTAATACAAATCAAGATACAATAAGTATTATATGTTCATTAATAACAAATCAATACCTGATGTAAACCGCCTCATTCAGATTTGTTACAGTACGGAGTATGATGAATCGACCCTCGCTGAGGCTGTCCGAATAATCAGCAAAATACTAAAATGTGATTACTATGCCATACACCTTTTCCAGGGCTATAAAAGCCCCGTTCCTTTGTTCCTTTCTAACCTGACGGATAGTTTTCTTGAACTCTATATTCATCTTTTGGATCAAGACTACCTGCTGAGTAGTCTTGTAAATCTCCAGAAACCAATTGTACTGAGACAGTTCCCAAACCAGAAGCAACTGGAAAGCCTTGAATTCTCTCAGGTGCTTCAGAAAGAAAGGCCTATTTCTGATGCTGTCTACTTTCCTCTGTTCGCCAATAAACAGATTATGGGTTACATCTCCCTGGCTCCTGAGGGATTAAAAAACAGACACTTTTCTGCAAATGAAATTAATCTGTTTGGTTTTCTTGTCCATCATATTAATAATTATTTGAGATCCTATAAAAGTATTACTGAGAATAAATCCATGAAATTCAGCATTACTCAAAAGGGAGAAATATTGGATGCTGACCCGGAATTACGGAGTGAACTGAGCAGACTCTTCGGAGAGAAATATGCCCTCACACCCGGTCAGGGATTATCAAAAAACAATTATCAGTTCTCAGACTCCTTCAAAAGATTTCTTCAGAACCCCTATAATTTCCGGTCATCCGATGTTTTATTGAGTATGGGCTTGGAGTCGCGGAAAATCTTTATTCGTCCCCGTTTTCCCGATGACCTGAGGTCTTTTTTCTCAGATGATACACCCCTTGATGCCTATTTGATCGAAAATAAACACCATGAAAATATAAATGAGAATAAGTTCAATTTCACACCCAGAGAAATGGAAGTACTCAATGGTGTCAAAATGGGCTTGAGTAATGCCCAGATTGCCGATCAGCTTCATATTGAGGTGTCCACGGTCAAACAGCACCTCTGGAATATGTTCAATAAATCCGGAGTGGATAACAGGACTCAGCTGGTTGTGTGTTGTTGAATAGTGCAGATTATAAATAAATAAGCAGCCCTGTTGTACTGCTTATTTATTTATAGTGGCGAAGGGACTTGCCTTTTGGCTGTCCGTCGTCCTGACGGCCAGTCAAAAGCCGCCTGCACAGGCTGGCGGATGACATCCTGTCATCCTCACGCTCCAGGTATTCGCGCGCCTGTTACGGGGTTCAAGTCCCTCTTTTCGTGCAGATTATAAATAAAAAAAGCAGCCCTGTTGGACTGCTTATTTATTTATAGTGGCGAAGGGACTTGAACCCCTGACAGACCGGATATGAGCCGGTTACTCTACCAACTGAGTTACGCCACCGTTTCAATTGCTTGCGTAATATAACCCGAACACGGAAAAAGTGTCAACACGGTTTCATCAATTTTTTAACCGGAATTAAATAAGGTTCAGTTCCTGTGCTTTCTTGATGATTTCGTTGTTCCAGTAGTTCTTTCTGAAGAAGTTATGTTTCATCTGCTGACTGTCAAAACGGCCGGCTCTGGTCTGCAGAAGTTTAAAGGCATGGGACACGATAACCTCATGGGTTTCATCCAGTTTGATACCCGTCTGTTCCACCAGTTCGGCGGCATACAGAAAGTAATAATACCCGAAGGGCTGCTGGTTATAGGCCTTGTCCATTCGGCACAGAGGCTTGAGGCCTTCCCAGGCTTCCTCGGGTCTGCCGTTTAAACCGATCAGCAGATAGTAGAAGCCCTTGGCCTGATCCAGAAGCACATCCTCATAAAAATCCCGGTCTGAGAGGCGGCCTTCAATCAGACGGTAACCGTCCAGCCAGCAGTCCATTTCATGGATAAACTGGGGATTCTGATCGTAGGAGGCAAAGGCCTCTTCCAGCAGGGCGATACCGCTGATCCGGTCCCCGGCCATATAGGCGGCTTCCGCTTTAAAATAGGCGGTTTCCAGTGTGAGGGGCTGACGGGAAAAGAGCTCCTGAGCCACCTTCTCACTGTGGCCGAAACACAGAGAACGGGCCATCCAGCTGGTAATAACACGGGACTCCATTGTGAGACTATATCGTTTGGCCAGTCTCCGGGCTTGCTTCAGTTCTTTAAAGGATTCCGAATAACGGCCCAGTTCAAAGAGGATTCTCCCTTTTAGAAAGAGCTGAAAGATCTGGGTTTCCCTGTTCCGTTCCTGCTTCGCCAGGGGAATATGATTCTCCAATGCCCGCAGGGCCGCTGAAAGGTTTCCAAACAGATAGGAGGAGAGAACCATGAGCTTGCCGCTGATCAGTGAGGCCTCCTTGTCTCCCAGCTGCTCACTGATCCGCAGTGCTATTTCAAAGTAGTCCACGGCGGCAGACAGTTTTCTCTGACTGAGGAGGGTCAGAGCCAGAGCCGTATTGGCCCGGATCTCCCCGTAATGGTCGCTGTTTTTCTGAAAGGCAAAAAGGCTGGCCTTTACGGTGGTCTGGGCGTTTTCAGAATCCCCGTTCAGGGCGTGAAAATGAGCCTGCTGCAGTAGAAATTCCTCACTCCCCGCCCCCTGGGCTTCCATCAAAGAGAGGTATCCGGCATCCAGCTTCTTGCTGATTTCGGCTCTGGAGTTTAGAAGAAGAGCAGACCTGAGACGACCGGCATACTGGATGTTATGAAGTCCCTCCTGCTGGGAGTGGCTCAGTAAGCGTCCTTCAAAGAGATTTGTATTCAAAAGCTTCTCGGCCAGCGCATTCTCACGGATTTTCAGCAGATGATGGATGATTCTGTTCATCACATCCAGGCCGAAGTCGATGCTTCCTTTTCTGGTGAGAAATGAAAGCAGCCCGCTTAAGGAAGCGATATGGCCGACTTCCATCTCACGGCTCAGAAAACGGGTAAAATCCGCTTCCAGTTCCTTATTGTTGAATCCGGGAGATTCCTGCAGGGCTGTCAGGTTGATGTTCCTGTTCCAGATGCCTCCGTTTTTCATGGCAAAGCGGAGATACCCCAGATTCTCAAGGCGTTTGATCCTCTATTCCACCTCGGGAATGGAAATTCCTCTGAAATGAAAGAACCGGGCAATCTGATCTCTTGTAAAACAGAATCGACCCGGCCTGCAGAGGGCCAGAATCTCTAGACTGCATTTATCCCGGCCGTACAGATAGGCTGAAGGGGCATCCAGATCTTCCCGGCTGTGGCTGATCCCTTCCAGCCGGTTCTGAAGAAAATAAAAGAGATTCACAAGGATGGAGCCGCCCTGATTATAGACTTTTAATAGCTCATCGGGACTGGGTTTGAGTTCCGGAAAGACATCGGCAGCCTTCAGTCTCACGTCCTGCTCGCTTAAAGGAGTGATGCTCAGCTGGCGTGGTTTACCTGTTGTGGCGGCCAGTTCGTTATCAGAATGATCAGACAGAAAGAGGAATTTCTGACTGGGAAATTTTTCACTTAAAATCTCCAGAAGTTTGCCCAGCAGAACGGCAGAATCTTCGGTAAAGAGTTCAGGATTTCTGATGATCAGAACCGGAGGAGTGGGATAGGTGTCCAGTTTTTTCAAACACCCTTTCCAGTACAGGAGGAAGGCTTTGAAAAAGTCGATCTCCATCTGATCATAGTAATGAATATACCAGTCGGCGGAACTCACATTCTTCAGAAAGTCTTTGTCCGCATTCCAGTCATTCAGGTCATCCAGGCTCAGATACTGATCCACCTGATCCAGAAAATCCAGGTTAATAAAACGGCACAAAGGATACCAGGGGTCCCAGAACTCTTGTGCCGGTTCAATAAGCAGGAAATCTTCAATCAGATGATTGTTGTCTTCCAGAACAGAACGGAGAACGCTGAGGCCCTCCTCGCTGCAGGGAGAGTCCAGAACAAGAGAGGAGGATTCCTCCTGCCGGTAGAGCCATTGATTCATATCCTTTTTAAGACCGGGTATCAGGTCTTCACGCTTGAGAAAGCGGCGGTACCGCTCCTCAACAGAAAGCATTTTATCCACTTTGATCTGCACCGCAGACAGCCGGGAGTACTCTTCTCTTCCCGATTCTTCAAGATACTCGGCAAATTTATCCCTGCATGAATCCTCCACCCAGAGCCTGTTCTCTTCCGGCACGGTGAGAGACAGATTATGAAAGTGCGCAATCAGATCATCCTGTTCATGCCCGGAAGACAGGATAATGGAATATCCTGCCAGATACTGACGGAACTCATCCAGCAGTCCTTTCAGTGAATCGGCACAGCCGAGCACATTTATGGCCGTTTCCCTGTATAAAGCGGCAAACTGAAAAATATCTTCCTCTTCAATCAGGCGGGAGCCTCCGGCACTGTTTATAAGAGAGAGAACTCTTTTTTCGAGATTTTCAATTTTTCGGGGATACAGCTGGTTCAGCTGTTTTTTGTTTTCAAGTCTGTAGTAAATGTAAAACATTGTATCCTGCATGGCGAAGAAGACGTTAATTCATTATATAATAAAGTATGGGATATTTAAAACACAAAGGAAAAAAATATACATCCGTCGTTCTGAAGATATCCAAAAACACTGATTTTTCAAGAATACTGGATGAACTGCATCAGATTTTTCTGGCAGGTATTAATGAAAAGAAGATAGAAAATATCCGCTATTCTCTTCTGGAGCTGGTAAATAATTCCATACGGGCTCATAAAGAACAGAAGGAGAACAGGGATATCCTGCTCCGCTTTAAACTGGCCGGGCAGGAGCTGATCATTACTCTCCGGGACTGGGGGGGAGGATTTGACAAGTCCCGTCTGCCCTATGATCTGGATCAGGATGTTCAGAAAATCGATATAAATGACCAGAATTTCCTGGAATACCGGGAGGTACACGGGTATCAGCGTTTCGGTATGGGACTTCTGATTACCAAAAAAACCTTTGACCGATTCAAACTGAGTTTTACAGATCATCAGGGTAATATCCGGGATAATTATGAAGAAGGCCAGACCGCCGGAACCGTTATTGAATTGAGGAGCACACTGTAATGAGCACAGAAAGAAAAGATCCAAGAAATCAGAGCTATGCTAAAATACTGCTGGACGGCAGCATGCCGGCCTATATGCGAGATATAAGTCCCCAGGGATTCCGTGTCTACTCTCCGGTTCCCCTGCCCTATAAAGAAGGATCAAGGATCAGCTGCAAGGTGATTCCTTCAGACGGGGAGCCCTTTGACATTGAAGGAGAAATCCGATGGAACCGTCAGGGAGAGGACGGCGAGGACATTATGGGGTTCCGGATCAGTTCCTTTACCGATGCAGAAGGAGAATCCCGGTACAAAGAAATGAATAAGCGCTTTTCGACACAGAAATAAGACTCTGTTTTTTTCTTTGCTTGACGGATATTCCCCCTTAACCGTAAAATGGCATTACCTGTAAACAATGACATCCTTTAGAAGGAGAAACTTCTTGGAACTGACAGTCAGAAAAAGTAAACATATCTACATAATAGACATTGAGGGAGAAATGGATCTCTACAATGCATACAAACTGAAAGAACTCGTCGGAAAAATGCTCGAAAAAAATATATCCCACTTTGTGGTGAATATGGATCAGGTTGAGTACATCGACTCCAGCGGAATCGGTGCCCTGATTTATGTCAGCTCCGCTTTAAAGAAAAAGAGTGCCCGGCTGGTTATCACCTGTGTCCACGGGTCAGTCAAAAAAGTTATTGAGCTGACAAAACTGACAGGCTATTTCCCTCTGGAAGACACACTGAAGCAGGGTATCCTCAAATTAATGAAAGGCTGAAAAATAAATGGACAGAATTGAGATTGACGACAACCACAGACTGATGGATACCCAGGGAATGTTTTTCAAGGAATTCCCCAGTGATTTCAGACAGATCCGCTATTTTACACTCCTGATTGTTCAGAAAGCTCCTCCTGAAATAAGAGAGATAAACCTTCTGGAACAGCAGATTTCAGAACTGATTAAAAATGCAGTGAAACACGGAAACGAAAGTGATCCGGACAAGCTTGTGAAAGTCTGGTACACCTTCTCGGAAGAAGAAGCCCGAATCATTATTGAAGATGAAGGGAAAGGCTTTACAGCTATAAAAGACTGGAACGAGTTTAACGCAAAGAGAAATGACTGCCTGAGCAATGAAGACTATGAGTCTCTTGCCGACTTTGTCTCCTTCAGAACAGAAAAAAGTGACGACAACGACGGTGGAAATGCCATGTTTGCCGCTCTGGAATACTGGAATGAGGGTGTTGTGTTCACCGACAAAGCCAACTGTGTGGCTGTAGGGAAAACCTTTCCCCGGAAAAACACCGGTATAGAACTGGACTAATAGACAGTTTTGCTTTGCAGCAGATCTTTTTCCCGGGGAACAGCCTCTCCGGGCCAGTCTCTGAATGAAAACTCCCAGTCGTCAAAACGCCAGGAATTATTCTCGTTCTTAAGATACATCTGCCCTCTTATATAACCCGTTTCGGACAACAGGACGACCTTGATGGAAGCTCCCTTTCCCAGAAGACTGTAACTGCCCGGATAAAAATCTCTGATCAGACCTCCATTTTCCACATAGGCTTCCATCTCCTGGAGAAACAGGGGATGAGCACTGGAAGAAATCAGCTCCCGGGGGATTCTGCCGGAACGGAAAACAGTCCAGAACCGGTTCACCAGATAACAGGCCTGCCGCTCTGATTCTGTATAGGAGAGAGGATCGGCGAGGGTTCCGATCATCAGACTTTCAGGTAGAATATAGGCAGCCGGTTTTATACTCTGCAGATGCAGGGGTCCGGAAAAAGGAGCCCACTGGATCACTTCACCTGCCTTCTGCTGCTGAGAATCCGACTCGTTTTCCGTTCCCTGTTCTTTCCCTCCCGGTCCGGATTCTTTTTTGTCCGTACTGGTCCGGCTCAGGGTCAGGGAGGTCCCGCTTTCAGGATCCTGTTCTAAAGGAGTCTGGCCGGCAGACTGGCCGGGAGCCTCTTCTTTGGGAGTACAGGATGAGAAGCAAAGGAGCAGGATAAACAGAAGCATAAGAGGCTTTAATCTCATACTCATACTTTTATCAGAAATCCCCTTTGCCGTCAAAGAGGCATTTTGTGTATACTGTTTTCCATGAAAGAAGAAATCATCAGACATTTGAGCGAAGACTATACAGTGGCGGTGAGAGATCCCCTTTGGAAACACATCTACCTGAGTCCGGGTTTAAGAAAGATCATGTACAACAGGGAATTTCAGAAACTGGGCAGAATCAGCCAGCTGGGACCGGCCAGCCTGGTCTACCCGGGAGCCAGCCATACAAGACTGAATCACTCGCTGGGTGTGTTTTATCTGTCCAGACGGATTCTCAAATCGATTCTCTTCTCAGAACGCTGTCCTTCCCACCTGACTCTAAAAGGGGTCAAGTCATTTCTCTGTGCCTCATTTCTCCACGATATCGGCCATTTTCCCCATGCCCACTCCTTTATGGAGCTGCCTCTGGCTGACCATGAGATACTTTCAGGAAAGATCATCAGGGAATCGGGGATAGCCTCCATCATCGAGAATGATATTGGCGGGGATCCGGAACTCACGGCAGCCATCATTGATACGGGTATTCCCGATAAAGGCAACAAAGAGCTTATTTTCTTCCGGAACATCCTCAGCGGAGTACTGGACCCGGATAAACTGGACTATCTGAACCGGGATGCCTACTTCTGCGGCGTCCCCTATGGGGTGCAGGATATCGATTTTGTTATTTCCCAGATCAGACCCACAGAAACAGGAATCTGCCTGACCACCAAGGGTGTTACGGCTGTAGAAAATATACTGTTTTCAAAATACCTGATGTACAAGACGGTGTACTGGCATATTGATGTGCGTATTTCCACGGCCCTTGTTAAAAAGGCTGTTTACCTGGGGCTGGCACAGAAGCATTTCCAGGCGGAAGACCTGTACGGAATGGATGATAACGAGTTTTTCAGAAGGATGATGGAGACTCCCGAAGAGATAGCTTCCCTGGTACGGGAGTCCGAGACCCCCCGAAAATACAAGACCATCTCTCAGACACCCTTTGACGAGGGAAATGAACTGCACAGGGATCTGATGGATCTGGACTACCGGAACCGGTATGAAACCAAGCTGGCCCAGATTATCGAAAAAAGCCATCCCGGTCTGCTGCCGGTGAATCATCTGGTAATAGATATTCCCTCCAAGATCTCCTTTGAAGTGGATGTGCCTATCCTGGATAAGGACGGTAACAAACCCTTTATCGGCTCTCCTACTGTCTTCAGCCGGCCGGTTGTGCAGGGATTTACAGAGACCCTCCGGCATATCAGGGTGATTGTCCCCTCTTCTGTGGCCGAAAAAGTCCCGGAACTGGATCTGGACCCCTTTGTATAAAAGAAAAGCTCCGGGGACCCCGGAGCTCTGCTGCGTTCAGGACTCAGCGCCCTTTACTTGAACAGATCCTCAATATTATCCACCTTGAGAGCCAGTCCGCCGCCCTGACCGGGAGCATCATTGTTTCTGGCTTTCATGGGCAGATACTCTTCGTTGTACTGACGGGCCAGCTTGTAGATGCCGTCCTCCTGCAGGTTTTCGGGAATCAGAACCTCAAGATTATAGGAGGAATCGGACATGCCGTTTACCATGATATTCACAGGATCTGTCACAGTCAGGGCAAAATGGGGTGTATAGGCAACCATCAGAATAATCAGCATGGAGAGAATGGCAACGAAAATCAGCAGATTATTCTTTGACTCCGTGGCATACAGGGGCTTCAGAGAGTAGAACAGTTCCAGATCACCCGAACGGACATATCCGTAATCTGAGGGGCCGAACCACTGAGTGTAAAAATCGTTGTCGTAGCGGCTGTACACTGTACCCTCACTGGTGCGCATGATAAGAACAGAGCTGTAGGCGTCAAACTCCTTCAGCAGACCGCTGTTGCCGTTTTCATACAGACGTTCCGCCGTTGCGGCCATGACACTGTGTTTTTCCACAAAATCCTGCTCAATATCGCTGACAGGTACAAAGGCTAGAATAAAGGATGCCGCGGTCAGTGCAATGACAAAGGAGGAGATCACCGTGGTGATAATCCGTGTCAGATGACGCTGAGCCATAACGGAATTGACGAATTTGATCTTCTTGAACACCTTAAGGAGCCTGAGAAGACGGAGTATCCGGGCAATTCTGACTGTTTTCACAACCTTAAGGATGTTCAGCATACCCGCAGCACTCATAAAAGCTGTGCCCTGGAGCAGGGCAATCACCCCTGGACCGGAGCTCAGAAAGAGCAGCGGCAGGGAGGCAATCAGATCGACCCATCCCCGTTCCTGCAGCATGTATTTCAGGGCTTTTCCCTTTCTCAGGGAATTGAAATAACGGGTAATGAACTCGATACTGAAAAACAGGTCAAAACCGAAACCGCTGAAGATAAGAGCTTTTCTTACAGACCAGGACCATCCCAGCAGGACGGCAAGGTCTTCAACAAAGGTCTGAATGAGAACCAGAAGGATCACAAAGAGGATGAAATTTTCTATCAGGTCTTTACTCTTTTTCATGGGTATCACCATCCATTCTCAGCAGATATGTTGTACAGCTCGGTGAGCATGTCAAAATCGTATCCGTAGTATTTGTAGTTTCGCCTTGCCACGTTGAACCAGCTCTGATCCGATGCGGCAGCGCCTCTGTCAATTTTCATTCCCTCTTTCAGCTGAGAACAGCGGGATGTGAAAATACCGGCCATCCGGGCTGTGGCCTCCAGGGTGGGATTGTCCTGAAAGCCCATGGTGCTGTGAACGCCTCCCCGGATAATTTCTTCCGGCAGACCGGGGATAAACTTGTTGATCTGTTTGGTCACTTTTTCCGCGTAATTGGGACTCAGGGCCTGATTGGCCCCCTGTGCGGGACCTCCGGGAGCAAAGAGAACCACCAGAGGTCTGATCAGGATGGTTGTCTTGAGCAGATGGTAAATTTCTTCCTGAGGCATTCGGAGGCGCTGCACTTTTGTCAGTTCAAAATTGATGTATTTTTGCCGTTCGAATCCCAGCATCACATATTTTTTGAGCACTCCTGTCCGGAGCGCCGTCAGGGGGCCTGCCAGACTCTGCCGGCCTGCGGGAACCATCAGCAGTTTTCTGATCATGGTCATAAACTGCTTTTTCATACTCTCCGAAGGGGGAGTGAGTTTCATAAAGGAAACATAGGCATAATTGGTTCTGTCAAAGATTTCTGACTCTATCTGCGGAAGAATCTCCCTGTTTGTGATATCATACAGGGTATCCGTCATGATTTTATTAATGTCCTGCCAGGACCAACCGTTAAAGTAAGCAGGGGATGAGAGTGTGGGCTTGAGTTTTTCCTCATTAATAACGAAAAACTGGAGAAGCTGGTCTTCCCTCTGCAGTGCAGAAAAACCATTTAAACTGGGATTCTGCATGAGTCTACTGAGAAACTGGAGCGCTTTTGCTTTGTCATCTTCCATAATGTGCTGTCCCATAGGGTTTTGATAAATCATCGGTCAGTATCGGCTTAATCTTGATAAAGCTGACAAGTTAATAATAAACCAATAATGAAGTGTAAGACATATATTTTATCCATATTCCTTTTGATCTTCCTCATGGTTCCTGTACCGCAGCAGATTTCGGCTCAGGAAAATTCGACCGAAAGCGAAAGCCCCGGGACGGGTGATGAGGGTAGCGGGGCTGAGGATTCTGATGCAGAGAATGCCGGCAGTGATAATCCGGAAGCAGACAGTTCTGATGACAATGAAAAAAAAGCCTATCCCCTGAGCAGAAATGAGGGAGAAGAAGCTCCGAAACATATCTTTGATATGAATATGGGGAGTGTGGAAACCGATATTTTCTGGGAAGGGTACTGGCGCTTCGGCCTGACCTACGGGACGGGCTTTGAGAACGGGAAAGACGGCTTTGTGTTCCCCTCTGCCTTTCCGGGGCTGCAGGAAGGTTTCGAGTTCTCCCAGGAACCGGACTTTTTCCTCTCCGTCCTTCTGCTGAATCACTATTTCATCGAAACTTCATTTACCGAAGGAAACGACAAGAACACCTATGCCATGGGCTATGTGGGGGATGAGACCACCGCCCTGAAGGAAGTTCGCATCGGTAATTCTGAAATAGGCATCGGAGAGTATGAAGGGATAGATGTGTCCAGTCCCAAATACAATACCCCCGGTGTGAGCGCCCGCTTTGAAACCAGAAACTCCGAGCATGAGATGATGATCCGCTACGACCCCACGGAACTGCAGGAAAAGATCTTTATCGGTGAGTACGAGGTGGATGAAGAGACCATTGAGCTCCCCTCCTTTGCAGAAGGACAGCGCTTTATCCTACCCAATACCAATATTTCCGACCTGACGGTCTATCAGGAGGATTCTACCGGCGAACTCACCGGCAGCGACGGCAGACGCTATACCAAAAGGAGCATTCTCTACAGTGCGGACCTGACAAAGGGGTTTGTCAATCTGGTGGAGGCACCGGAAGGGCGGGTCCTTATCTTCTACCGGAAGAGCGGCACCCCAGTGGGCTCACCCTCTATTGCCGAAGACTTTATTATGGATACCGATGCAAGGGGACGTCCGGATTCATCCCGCCCCCTCCTCCCCTTCTCCTGGGATGAAGTGAATCCCTATGATCAGACCGGCCGGGACTTCAGGGAGACCTCCCTGGTGGAGATTGACGGAAATGAAGCCCTTCTGGTTCACAATCCGGGGGAGTTCAGCTCCTTTCAGATGTACAACCGCTACTATTTTTACACAAACCTTCCTGCAGAAAGCTGGCGGACCCTGATCTATCTGGTGAATGCCAGCCGGCAGATCGATGAAGATCTGAACTATGTGTATCTGACCAATACGGATGAAAATGACAATAGAACCCTGACGGTTGTGATTGAGAATACCGACAGCCGGGATGCCATCAACAGAATCCCCTTCTCCCTGGAGAATCCCGAGGTCTACGGTCCGGGACGGGAAACCGACGGCAACAAGGTGTCCCGGGAAATTCTGCTGGCTGTGAAACAGGACAGCAACAATTACTATCTGGGAACCAATCTTATTAAAGGTTCTGTAACGGTTTATGTGAACGGAGTGGAGGATAAATCGGTACAGGTCAATTACGATACAGGAGAGATAACCTTCAGCCGGTACATCTTTCCCGAAGACCGGATTATCATAACCTACCGGACCGAGAGCACCGGCCTGGGAGGGGGCGATCTTTTTATGGCTCAGGGGAACAGACTCTTTCTCAACGAAAGAACCACTCTGGAACTGGCCGAATCTCTGCGCTGGACCCTCCCGGAAGATCAGATGACCGAAGAGGCCGGAGAGAGCCCGGGTCTTGTGGAACTGGCAGCCACCATGTTTTATGAGTCGGAGAACCTGAATGCCATGGTCAACGGCTCGGTCAATATTGCCACCGCCGACACATCCGGGAATCTGCGGCTTCTGGGGATGGATAAAGAGGGTTTCTCTTTCTCTGTGGGAGAAGACCAGCTGGTTCCGGCGGAACGAGAACTGACCCCGGACTCAGGATCATACAATCCGAATTCCCGGGAAAAACTCCTGTACCGGAACTACATGTCCACCAATACCGCCGGCCAGACCTACCTTAACCCCTACACCTGGAACGGCAGCTCCATCGACAGCAGCCGGGAGGGCCCCTCCATCGCGGCGGCCCTGACGAATGATCCCTTTTCCAGCCGGGTCATGGTGATGAGCTATGATCTGGGCAACGGGGAATGGTCCTCGGGAGACTATCTGCCCGCAGAAACCGGCCCCATAGACTTTTCCGGCTACAGCTCCCTGAAGTTCTACCTCTACCGGCAGAACCTGGGAGACGATAATCTTCAGCTGGAACTGAGGATCGGGGACAACGGCGAAGCCGAAGATCTGGATGATAACGGAACCGTAGATAAGGGTGATGCGCGATTTCTGGTGACAAAAAACCTGAGTTCCCGGATTCCTTCTGCCCAGGGGCGCTGGGAAGAGGTGGAGATCCTTCTCACTGAATCTGAACGCCAGAGGCTGAGCCGGGTCCGCTCCCTCCGCTTTGTGGTTTCTTCCAGCGGGGGTAATTCCTACGGGGACCTGCTGATCGGCGGGATCAGTGCCAACGGGTCTCCCCTCAATATTTCTGTGACCAGTGCCGCCGGTCAGGAACAGCCCTCAGACAATGTGAACCTCCGGGAGATCACCGATTATGAACTGGCTCAGGCCTTTCCGGAAGTGATGACCATATTTCATCCCGAAGGAGAGGATCAGAAAGTTCTGGAGATGTCCTGGGGAGATGATTTCGACAGTGCCGCCGAACTGGCGGATGACGATGTGATAAAAGGAACAGCCTGGTTCAACTCTGTGCCTGTAACCGATTATGCCGAGCTGGCGCTGTATGTGAAAAATGAAAATACCCAGGGTTCGGGAAGCTTCTCTGTTACAGACAGCCGGGGGCGGGGTATTGTTGTGGACTACTCTCCCGGTTCTACAGGATGGGAAAAACTGACCGTAGACCTCCGCAGCGGAACCGCCCGGTTCTCGGGGTCATCCAATGTCACCGCCTTGAGCATCGATCAGGACACAACAGAGTTCACCCGCTTCCATCTGACCCGGACCGGCGTGCCTTCCGGAACCATGCTGGTGGACGAACTCCATTTCTCCGAACCCAATTTCTCCACAGGCACCTCCCTGGAGACCCTTGTGGAATACAGCCGTCCCGGCACCATTGCCGAAACCCGCGGCGGTTTTCCTCTTGTGGCCAATTTTGATATCTCCAGCCGTTTCAACTACTACGGCGTGACAACAGACTCCTATTTCCTGAGGAATGCCAACCGGATTGAAAATCAGCTGTCCAGCGGTGCAGACCTGATGAATGTCCGGCTGCAGGGTGACTTTGAAGTGGTCTGGTCGGGAGGGGAACCCTATATGGCGGGAGGCCACCTTGTCCGGATTCCCGCCCAGTCCCGTTTCGGCTGGATCTCCGACAGCTACTCCCGCTCCTTTCAGCCGGGAAATGACTTTATGACCCGGGAGAATGTACTGCACCTCAGTCCTTTCCGCTTTATAACCCTTCAGGCTGACAGCAGCAGTTCGGCGTCTCTGGAAGAGATCACCCAGGGCTGGGGAGGCTTTATCAACCTGAATACAGGACAGAACAGCAGCCTTTCGGTCAGTGCCGATCTGTACCAGACATCGGACTGGGAGTCGGATTCGGGACAATATTTTACCGACTGGAGTCAGGACTTCAAATATCTGGTCCCCGTGGAAGAGGGAATTTCCAGCAGAGAGGGGCTCAGCAGTCTGAGGACCCAGAGGAATCCCCTGCCCCTGGGTTTCTCCCTGGAAACACGAATGGGGTATACGGCGCAGCAGGAGCTGAGCTGGCAGCATGAAAACAACTGGTATTCGGACCTCTCCTTCCCCCTGATGATTCAAAATCCCACAATGCCCTGGAGTATTACTCCCGGATACAGACGGGATCTGACCCAGACGGTCTACCCCGATAAATATGATGGATTCGGGGATGATCTGAGTACCCTTTTTACAGTTCTGGGTTCCCAGTTCCCCCTGACCAGTTTCATACCCTTCTACGAGATATTCGGGCAGCATAATCTGGATGATTTTGAAGACACCCTGTCTCTGACGGATGAATCGATCTATAAACCCGAAGTGTATGTGCAGCTGAACCGTCTTTCCACCTCCAACCTGAGGGATCTGTTTATTCCATCGGGTGTGGATATCGGGATAGAAAGACAGTACTACAAGAAACAGGATTCCGTTTATATCCAGCACGACTGGAATTTCCAGCTTCTTCAGTCTGCTGTGAACCTTTTCGGAGCCTGGGGGCAGTATCCTCTGTTTGATTTCTATGCCACCGATGAGATTTCCAGTTCTCTGCAGTTTATACTGGGGGGCTCGGAACTCTGGACTCCCGAAGCCGAAGAACTGGTCTATCAGAACTATCTGACTCTGGCCGGAGAGAAGAACTGGGAGTTTGTCCTGGACAACCGCTTTACCCGGAAGTGGACCGGTGAATACTATCAGGATGATTTCCAGCTGATCCTGCGCTGGTTTGAACCGGAAAATCCCTATTTTAAATTTCCCTTCTTCGACTATCTGATAATGAAACCCAACAGAATGGAACACGAGGAAAAGCTGGTGTTCACCGGGTATTTTGATGAAGAAGAACCTGAAAATACAAGCTTTGATGTGATCCTGAGACATGAATCCAAACTGGTTCTCACCGGTCTGGGTTCCTTGAAAGGGTGGATGGCCCTGGGAATCGGCGGAACCGATTATCTGTTCCGGAATGGGTACGAACTGGGACTGGAACTGGAAATGAGTTTCTGATAGCTTATGAGAAGATACAGTCTTTAAACATCAGGAGCCCATCAGAATGCAGACAGCCGGACAGGTCAAGGTCTTAAAAGAATCAGTCGCCAGAAAGATTGCCGCAGGGGAGGTTATCGACCGCCCCAATTCCATTGTCCGGGAACTGATGGATAATGCCATAGATGCCGGCTCCACCCGTCTGGATCTCAGTCTGGAAGGGGGCGGTATTGACCGTATCCGTCTGGTGGACAACGGCCGGGGCATGAGCCGTGATGACCTGAAGCTCTGCTGTCTGCCCCATGCCACAAGCAAAATTGAAACAGAAGACGACCTGATGACCATCAAGAGTCTGGGGTTCAGGGGAGAAGCCCTGAGCAGTATAGCCGCCAGCAGCCGACTGGAGATTATCTCCACCAGAGAGGGAGAAACCAGCAAGCTTTCCATCCAGGACGGCAAAATGACAGATCCCGTCCCCTGGCGGGGAGACAAGGGAACCATTGTGGACGCCCGGGATCTCTTTTACTCCATCCCCGCCCGGCGCAAGTTTCTCAAACGCCCCGCCTCCGAAGGGACTCTGTGCCGGAAAACCTTTCTGGAAAAAGCCCTCCCCTTTCCCGGCATTCACTTCCAGCTTACCAATAATGGTAAAATCAGGGATGTCCTGCCCCCGGCCACTCTGAAGGACCGTGTGGTTGCCGCCTATACCGATGCCTGCCCCGGAGGCATGATGGAAGAGCGGAAAACAATCCTGGACGGAGCGGAAATCACCATTGTTGCCGGCCGACCCGAATGGAACAGAAATGACCGCCGGTATATGCAGGTGTATGCCAACAACCGCCGGATTGACGAATATGCCTTTGTACAGGCCATGCAGTACGGATATGACGAAATACTCCCCGGCGGAGTGTTCCCCGTCTGTTTTGCCTTTCTGCAGGTGGACCCTGCCCTGGTGGACTTCAATATCCATCCTGCCAAGCGGGAGGCCCGGTTCCGGAACAAGGGAGCCCTCCACCATGAACTGGTCTCCCTGATCAAGGACTTTCTGAGGGAGTTTTCCCATACTTTTCCCGGAACCACCCTCCCTGAAGCAACTCCCCAGGAGCTGGGTATGGGCTTTGAAAAGTCATCCGGCCCTGATAGCCCGACAACTCCGGCAGCAAACACAGCATATCCTGCTGCAGCCAGAGAGAGAATCAACTGGCAGCCCCCCGCCTCCGGCGGCAGTTCCGGGTCGTCAGGCTCCTTCAACCGCCGTCCTGCAGGACATCACAGCTATCCGGCCACACCGGAAGCCCAGACCAGACGGTTTACAGAACTTGTGAAAGAGACCGCCCCCCTGCGCAGCCATCTTCATCCGGGGGAAGGTTCTGCACCCGGGGCTCCCCCACAGACAGCTGCCAGCGGCTCCATACGCTATATGGGACAGATCATGGGAGTCTTCCTTCTGGCGGAAGTGGAGGATGCCCTCTACATTCTGGATCAGCATGCGGCTCATGAAAAACTCCTTTACAACAGATACCGCAGCGAGCCCCCTGCCCGACAGGATCTGCTGATTCCCTACGAATTTGAAGCCGGAGAAGAGGAAGTCCGCTTTATGGAAGCCCATCGAACACTCTTTGAAGACCTGGGAATTGCCTTCGGCCCGGGAACCGAGGAGGGAATCTGGGAAATAACAGCCCTCCCCCGGGCGGCGTTATCCATGGAAGAGGATATTGCGGATTTTCTGAAATGCAGAAAAGGGAGTCCCGCGGAACTGCAGAAGGATCTGTATGCCACCATGAGCTGCCGGAATGCCATTAAAGAAGGAGATCCCATTGATCCCTCTGCGGCTCTGGAACTGCTTCAGGGAGCCCTGGCACTGGAGAATCCCCGCTGTCCCCATGGCCGGATTATGTGGTTCCGCCTGAGCAGGGATGAGCTCTACGGCCTGGTGGGCCGGCTGGTATAAGCAGAATCAATTTCTATGGTAGCCGTTATCATTCAGATATTCCCACGCCTGAGACACTGAAAAACCTCTGCCCTTCTGTGTCTCTTCTTCCGTGTCTCTGGGATTCACTCCCAG
This sequence comes from Spirochaetales bacterium, assembly GCA_028532905.1. GTDB lineage: Bacteria > Spirochaetota > Spirochaetia > DSM-2461 > DSM-2461 > Oceanispirochaeta. The sequence goes on along the minus strand of JAQQAM010000287.1, from coordinate 9,192 downwards.
TTCGGCATACAGCTGGTTTATCCCGGCCCGGAGGGTATCCCGGCAGGGCTCATGGACATTCATGGCCCGCTCCGGCAGTACGGCCATATTGGTAACCGCTGCTATTTTCGTCAGTTCCCCATCGGAGATTTCCCCTTTCTCATAAAGAGAAGATCCGGGAATGGCAATACGCCTCATAACAGCCATAACGGCCGGTTTCAGCTCCTGTGCCCTGAGGATTTCCTGTGCAATTTCTTCTGCCTTGTGTTCCGGTCCCAGAGGTTCAATGCAGTAGTACAGTTCCAGCCCTGAATCCATCCCGTTTTCAATGGTCTGTTCCCTCACTTCCGGATCGCCCTTCGTATCCTCTCCTTCCCGGAGACGGACAATATGGTAAAACCCTGTATATCCGTTTTCCCGAAGAGCATAAGCCTCCTCCCGGGAAAAGTCGCCCACATTCGCCACAAGACGGAGGGATGCGGGGAGCAGAGCCCTCAGTTTACGTCCGATAGCCAGAATATGGTCAAAGGGGTAATCTGCCGTACTCATTATAAAGATGTCCGAAACAGCACTGAGGTCTGTTTCCATCAGCCGCGCCACCGCTTCATCCGGAGACAGGGAAAACTCTGCGGGAAAAGAAAAATTGGACTCTCCTAGAGAACAGAATTCACAGTCCAGAGAGCAGGGTTCACAGTTCACGCCCCACTGGGCAAAGACATAGCCCTGTGTTCCGAAGACCCTCCTGTTTCTCTCAAAAGAAGCTTTGATAAGAGCCTCAATCTCCGGATTGTCCGCTTCCATATTCAGGTACTTCACAATCTGTTTTTTATCTATTTTTAAATCGGTCATGGTGATCTCCTTAGGTGTTTGTAAAACGCTATCAGCCGGAGAATGCTGTTCGATAGTAATTTAAAGAGGTTTTTTGACTTTATTTATCCGATTTTCCCTCTTTGCGCTAAAAAAAGAGAATCTGCACCCGTCTGGCGTGCGGTTTTCGCCGGGCAAACATATTGAAACCAAAAAGCTCCCCGGGATTCGGGGAGCTGGATTCAAGGAGCATACGTCAACAATAAGAGGCTGTGATGAAACGGTTCGGCTTACTGCACCAGCTCCATCAGGGCATCCTTTCCTTCATAGGAAGGGTTCTTCTTCAAAAGCTCTTCCACCGTAGCAGCGGCTTCTTCCTTCATTCCCAATGTAAACTGAACATGAGCCAGTTTATCCCGGGCATCCCAGTTATCCGGTTCCAGTTTGATCACCTGTTTAAGGGTGACCAGGGCCCTCTCGTTTTCCTTTCCGTTCAGGTAGGCTTTAGCCAGGTTAAAGAGAATCTCTCCGTCCTGGGGGGCCAGTTTCAGCCCCTTCTGGTAAGCATCCACAGCTGCGGGATAGTCCTCCATATGGGTAAAGACATTTCCCATATTGTTATACACAAGGGGAGAACCGGGATCCAGCCGTTCGGCTTCCTTCAGATAACTGAGGGCTGCGGCGTAGTCCTCCTGCTTCACATAGAGGACTCCCAGGTTAATTCGGGGGTTCACATAGGAGGGATCGGCGGCAATGGCCTGTTTATAGGAAAGAATGGCCTGATCATCCATACCCAGAGCCTCGGAGATTTCTCCCATGGTATAGATATACCGGCTGTTGGAGGGATCGATCCGGATGGCCTGGGCTGCAGCGGTCAGAGCCGATGAGGGATCTCCCTTGGCCATGTATATAAGGGCAATATTCTGATGGATATCTCCATTGGAGGGTTCAAGTTTGGCCGCCGTGTTATAGGTGGCAACAGCGGCATCAAAGTTGCCTCCGGCATAATGAGCCGCTGCCAGACTTCTGAAATATTTGCCTTCATCCGGTCTCAGCTCTGTGGCTTTTTTAAAGTAACTCACCGCTCCGCTGACAATTCCCTGGGAAAGGGAGAGCTTTCCCGCTTCCCAGTAAGAGGCGGCATGGTCGGGACGGTACTGAATACTGAGTTTCATGGAAGACAGTGCATCTTTGTCTTTACCCAGCTTGATATTGGTCAGTCCCATGGCAAAGTAGTTTCCTTCCACACCGGGATCAATGGCTTCACACTTTTTAAAGGAGGTCAGAGCTTCTGAATACTGACGCAGACGGTACTGCATCTTGCCCATTTCATAGAAAAGATTGGCATCTCTGCTGTTTATGCTCACAGCTTTTTTGTAATAGTCGATTCCTTGGGCCAGATCCCCGTCTTTTGCGGCGATATCACCCAGGGTGACCAGATTCTTCCAGTTGGAGGGATCCCGCTGAACGGCTTTTTTCAGATTGGAGGCGGCTTTGCTTCTGGCGGATGCCGAATCGGGGTCCCCATTGTACTGAGCCTGTCCGGCAAGGGTATAGCCTCTGGCATCCTGACTGTCCAGATCGATAAGCTCATATCCCTTGGCTTCCGCCTCAGCCCAGGCGCCCCTTTCCAGAGCATCCATCCCTTCTTCATAGAGGGTATTCATGGCTTTTTCTTTCGCTTCCCGGGCCTGCCGTTCCGCTTCCGACTCTGCATCTCTTTTGGCCTGTTCCGCCTGCCGTTTCAGTCCGGAGGCTCTGGCGGAACCGGGATCAAGGAGCAGAGCCTGTCTGGCCATATCCAGGGCATAATCGAAGTCCCCGTCCTTCAGAGCATCCTCACCCTGCTGCACCAGAGATTCAATTTTCCTTTCCAGTTCCTGCTGTTTTCTTTGCTCCTCGGCCCTGCGGGCTTCTTCCGCTTCTCTTTGGAGCCTCAGTTCCTCCTGCCGGGCCAGCATTTCGGCTGTATTGTCCGAGCCGCCCTGATTCTGCAGAGAACTGCCCAGCTGATCCAGGCTGTCCCGAAGCTGCTGATTCTGCTCTTCCAGTTTCTGAAGATCCTGCTGCCGGAGCTCCTCTTCATAGTCTGCCTTGGCCTGAATAATGGTATCCCGGAGGGCTTTGGCTTCTTCATCCGATGCATCCTCAATAAGGAGGCCGTCCAGAAGGTCCAGGGCTCTCTGATACTGATTCTGTTCCATATACTCCCGGGCCAGGGTCATAATATTGTCCCGGCGGGAGGAAGACTCATCCTGAACGACAACGGTGGTCTGCTCCCCCCGGGGGGATTTAATAAGCAGCCAGGCCAGACCTGCCAGAAGCAGAATAAGGAGCACAGCTCCTCCGATTATGAAGTACTTGCGTCTGTCGTCAAACATTTACTCTCCTAAGTCAGGGCGTCAGTCATCCAGATCGGATTCTTCGAAGGTCTCCTCGACTTTCTCACTGTCCGCCGTAAAATTCTTTGTTTCCTGTCCTGATGATTCAAGACTGTTGAGGATACTGTCCAGAAGAGCCTTCTGACGGGCTTCTTCCTCCAGCCGCTGCTGTTCTGCCAGCTCCGCCTGCCGGGCTTCTTCCGCCAGCCGTTCCTGTTCTGCCAGTTCCGCCTGCCGGGCCGCCTCTTCGGCCTGGCGTTTTCTTTCTTCTTCTGCCAGCCTGGCCTGTTCCCGGCTGTCGATGGTTCTCTGCAGCTGGGCAATCATCTGTTCAATGCTGGGTCTTTGAGGGGTTTCGGGATCTTCCAGAAGATATTCCAGATACAGATCCACAGCCTGTTTGTACTGGGCCGACTGTACAGACAGATTGGCCAGGTTCAGAAGAGAATGGGTCCGGTGGACACCGGGACTGAGGATCAGGGAGTCATACAGAGGAGTCGCCTCTTCAAAACGCTTCTGATTCAAATAGAGGTTGGCCAGATTAAAGGTCAGGTCTTTGTATTTCAGACCGTTCAGTTCCCGTCCCTTCAGATAATAGCTTTCCGCTTTCGTAACATTCCCCATATTCTGATACAGGACTCCCAGGTAGAGACAGGCTCCGTCATTGAATGGATCCGCCTCCAGGGCTTTTTGAAAATTGAGTACCGCCTGCTCCTGTCTTCCTTCTCTGTAGTCCTTCAGACCGGTTTCATAATAGTCGGCTGCCTGCACAAAGGAGGAAATAAGAAGGAAGATCAGTAGGGGAAGTGTTTTTTTAACCATTGTTTTTCCACGCCTTCATTGGTTTGACAGATCCGTAGAAACTGTTTAGATTATTAACATACAAAAAAAATCGCGCTTTTTCTATAATTAGAAGCAAGCTTATGAAAAGGTCGGTTTTTTTCGGAGATTTCATGAGTATAATCATCATACTAATTATAATTTTCGGCACAGCACTGGCCGTAGCGATATTTTTTGTTATCCGCTCTGTCGTTGCGCCCAAAAGAGTGGCAACTCTTGCAGACTTAGTTAAACAGAACAAAAACCCCCAGGCCGTCCGTATGGCCAAACAGATACTGGCCAAGGAACCCCGCAACGGAGAGGCCCATTACCTCCTTGCTAAAGCTCTGGAACAGGACGGCAAAGCCGAACTGGCCCTTATGGAGCTGAAAACCGTCGGTAATTTAAACGATTTTCATGGTTACTGCAAGGAGAATGAGTTCAGAACCAACATAGCCCGGCTTTATGATCAGTTCAACTTTCCTGAAGAAGCCCTCAAAGAGTATCTCCTTCTGATTAAAATGGAACCTTATAATCCGGACTACTATTACTATGCAGGCAAGCTTTTTGAAAAGCGTAACAAAGGAGCCCAGGCCGCCCAGTACTATAAGAAAGCCATTGATCTGGACCCCCGCAACTCGGATGCCCACTTCAGCCTCGGCTCCCTTCTGTACAAGGGAAAGCGTTATAATGATGCCAAGATTATTCTGGCCAAGGCTCTGAAGCTCCGCCCCGACAATTACAAAGCCCATTTTTATCTGGGAAGGATGCATAAGGAAACACAGAATTACACCTCTGCCATCCAGTCCTTCGAACAGGCACAGAAGGACAGTGAGTTCAAGATAAAAGCCCTCATAGAAAGAGGAATCTGCTACATCTCCATCAATAACTACGACAAGGGTGCCACCGAGCTGGAACGGGCTGTGAAACTCACCATTGAAAAACCCGATGACTCCACCCTCTTTGCCCGGTACTACCTGGCCATGTGCCACGAGAAGAACAGAAACATAGACAAAGCCATCGAACAGTGGGAGAAGATCTATGCGGTCAAACAGTCCTTCAAGGATGTTGCCGAAAAACTGAGCCAGTTTCAGGATCTCAGAGAGAACGACAGCATGAAGGATTTTCTGACCTCATCCAACGAAAACTTCCTGAAACTCTGCCACAAGATTATGGAAGTGATGAACCTCTCCATATCGGATCAGTCCCTCACTAAACTGGGATGTCAGATCATTGCCACCGAAAAGACCACCGGTCAGTGGCGGAATACGAAAAAAATGCCCCGTCTGATCAATTTCTACAGAATTACAGACAATATAGATCAGCCACAGGTCAGGGAATTCCATGAGGAGATACAGAAGCTGAAGGCCACCAGAGGCATCATGATATCCAGTTCCCTGTTTACCCGGTCTGCCAAGGAATTCACCGAATCAAGACCCATTGAACTGATTGACAAAAACAAGCTCCAGGATCTTCTGGAGAAGGCTGAAAAAATAAAGCTCCCTAAATGAAAATACTCATAGTCGCCGACCATAAAGATCCTCTGGTTTATTCTCCCAATATCAAAAAACGTTTCGGAGATGTGGATCTGGTTCTGGGGGCAGGCGATCTGAATATGGATTATTACGGCTTTATAGTCAGCAGCATCAACAAACCCCTCTATTTTGTCTTCGGCAACCATAACCTGAAGCATTTTCATGCCTATAAAAAGAGTGATGCCCCCTTTGATTATGCGCCGGACAGTCATTCCCAGGAGAATTTATACAAACACAGCTTTGGCGCCACCTACATCGGCGACAAGGTCATCCGTGTCAAATCCAAGGATCTGCTCATTGCGGGACTGGGGGGCAGCAGGCGGTACAGCAAGGACCCCAGCCAGTATACCGAGTTCCAGATGTATATGAAGATTTTCAGAATGATACCGAAACTGCTGTGGAACAAACTCCGACACGGCCGTTATCTGGACATTCTGCTTACCCATGCGTCTCCCCGTAAAATTCACGACAAGGAAGACCCCTGCCACAAGGGATTCAAAAGTTTTCTTTGGTTTATGGATAAATTTTCTCCACGCTATCTACTTCACGGACATATTCATCTATACTCTTTAAATGACAAGAGGGTTACCCAGTACAAAAATACAACGGTAATCAATACCTATGACCATTATCTATTGGATTTTGAGGTGAACGATGGACAATGAGATGACAAACTCTCAGGCCAGTGCGGATTTCAACAAGGCAAAGAGCAAGGCTCTGTTCAACACTGTAATGAATATTCTCAGGCCTGAAAAAAGACAGCTTCTCTCTTTTTATGATGTCAAGTCCCTGATTAAAACCAGGTCGGAAAGCTACAAGGGCATGCAGACCGTCAAGATTGACGATATTGCCGGCAGCGAAGGGCGGTACAGCGATTTCAACAAGGCTTTTCTCCCGAAAAAGGAACACCTCCGCAAACGCTGGGAGAGCATAGACAAGGCCTATATGGGCGATGTGATTCTCCCGCCCATTCAGCTCTATAAAATCGGAGATATGTATTTTGTCAGAGATGGAAACCACAGAGTGTCTGTCGCCAAGGCTCAGGGAGTCTTCTCCATTGATGCCGAAGTTTTCGAGCTGACCACTGAGGTGGAGATCAAAAGCGATATGGATATGATGGAGCTCAAACGCTCGGTTATTGCTTTTGAGAGGAATCAGATTCTCAGCCAGACCGATCTGGACGGCATTATTGAAGAGGGAGATATCTTTTTTACGGCTCCCGGACGGTATGAAGAGATGCTCCAGCATATACTGGGACACAAGTATTTTATCAATATGGATCAGGAAGAGGAGATTCCCCTCCCCGAAGCGGCCCGGTCCTGGTATGAAAATCTCTATGTTCCTGTGGTGGAAACCATCAGAAAAGCCAACCTGCTGAATAAATTTCCAGGCCGTACCGATGCGGACCTTTATATCTGGATCGTAAAACAATGGCATTATCTGAAGGAAAAATACGGACAGGAATATCCTCTGGAAGCCGCAGCGGCTAAATATACACAGGAGTACGGTTCCCACTTCCTGAAAAACCCCATCAAGTGGTTCAAAAGTAAATTCGGCTCAGCAGAAAACGAGGACTGAAAAACTAAAGAGGGGGAAAAATACCGGTCATCCTCCCTGCCGGCATCAGGACGGGTTTTCTGTTTTACCCTCAGCCCCTGTTGAGGGCTCTCTGTTTTCATCCAGAAAGTAGGGGCCGGTCTTCAGTCCGTATCCCCCCGTCTCATCCTGATAATAGATCATAAGCCACCGGGCAATCTGTTTTTCTTCAGGACTGATGATTTCATTTAAAGGGATGACTCCCGATCCGGTGTATTTTTCTGTAATCAGTATGCCCTTGTCATTGTAGAACCAGAGAACCAGGGGCTCATAGCCGCGGCCGGAGAGATAGAGTATCCCGTTCCGGATCTGAAGTTCGGGAAAGACAAGAGAGTCCATATCCATACCGGGGTCTCTCACCTTGAACAGGGTCTCATGACGCTGTCCGCTTCTGTCCACTGCAAGAAATCTGTAGTCTCCCCCGGGAAGAGCCGCCCCCAGAGTCAGGCCGTTGGAACCGATCCAATCCTCCCCTTCCCGGGAAAAACTGGACCAGTCAGAAGCTGTCAGGTTCCAGGACCAGCCCAGATCATCCCTGTGTATGGAGACTTCACTTATATCTTCAATTCCATCGTCATCCTGCATCTGGGCAAAGACATTCAGCTCACTGTATACGGCTCCGCGGCTCAGATCCCGGGTATACACCACCATCCATTCGGTATTGATGATTTCGGGAGGGCTGCCGGAACAGGAAAGAGAGAGTATTAAAAGAAGTGTCAGGAGTAAGGGAAACAGAACTCTGTTCAAGAATCCGCCTTCCGGACCACCCGCCGTCTATGGCCCTCACTTTTTTCAATCAGTCCGTCTTTTTCCATGGTCTCCAGAAAAGCAAGAAGCCGGCTGCGGCTCAGATTTTCAAAACCCTTGATATCGGTCATTTCAAAATCCCGATCCTGAGGAAGGGAGGCCAGAAGTCTTTCTGTCTGGCTCCTATAGGATGTTTCATCAATGACAAAGCCTTCATAGACCCGCAGCAGTCTGCGTCTCTCCATTGCCTGCAGGCGGTTTCCCAGGTGGAAGGTCTCTTTTATGGGCAGTCCCTCCTGACCGGCCTGTTCCAGTTTTTCAAGCCACATGCGGCTCATGGGAGACAGAAAGGCTTTGTGGTCATCACAGTTGTTGACAAGAACCCCTCTGGTTCTCAGGAGCTTGCCCTCCTCCACCTGTCTGCTGCAGATATCCCTGCACAGGGGAAGGGGGAGATTCAAAAGTTCAGACAGCTGTTCTTCACTGATGCCTTCTTCCGAGCGGGATCTTTTTTCCAGGGTTTTCAGAAACTTGTCATGGAGTCTCGACATAAGAACCCAGCTTCCGGCTTTTACAGCCCCTTCAAATTCGGTTTTTTCCAGAGACGGCGGGAGGGGCATGGCCCCCCGAACCCGGAGATTCATGGAGAACACAGCCTCTTCGCCGGGAAAGTTCTTATTTTTGGATAATCTGGCTTTCATCTTCTTCAGTTCATCAGAACTCCAGGGCTCCGCCATAAGCAGAAGGACTTCACCCTGCTGTCCGTTTTTCTCCACCCTGTAGATCTGTCCGGGAATCTGTATAAAGGGGAGCCTTGAACTGAGGAGGGCCGTAGAATCACTCTCTGAGAGACTGACACTGTCGGGACTTTTCAGATCGGGGGTATCCCGCAGGCTTAAGGAGAGGGAGGATGTGTGCCTGATTTTTTTCTTCCATAGTACCAGTGCCTTTCTGCCTTCCGTTGCGGCCAGGCCCTCTGGAATCAGAACATCACCGGGCTTCATCATGCTCTGGGAAATCCCTTTCAGCTCCAGTATGACCTCTCTGCCTCCCGAGTTGTTTCTGACATCTCTTAACCGAAGAGGATGAGCTCCCGGAAACAGAAGAAAACGGCCCCGGACCGGGGGTTCTCCGCAGATTTCTGCCTTCAGAGTAAGGCCTTTCCCTTCATTGCGGGGGGCGGATTGTATTGTATAATGACCGATTTGTGACAATAAGACACTCCTGTCGTTTTTTTCAATTTTTTTAGGACTTCGGATACATGGAGAAGCCTTTGCAGGCTATAATGAACTGCTCCCCGGGTCCGCAGCCGGATACACCCTATCCTA
>JAQQAM010000286.1 GCA_028532905.1 Spirochaetales bacterium | reverse complement strand
GTTACCCCTCTGCCCAGCGGAAGAATCCTGAAGCTTAAGGATATCTGTGATATCAGACGGGGACGGGCCGAGAACGCACTGTATACCAGAGCCAACGGTCAGGATGCCATCGGTTTTCAGATTATGTACAGCAATACAGAGGATGTTATTGCCATCTCCAAAATGGTGGACCAGAAACTGGAGGAATACTCGGAGAAATACAAGGATCATGTTACATTCCAGACCTACATCCGGGATGTGGATGAACTCCATGACCGCCTGGGAACTCTGACAAAGAGCGGACTGGGAGGACTCCTGCTGGTTATGCTGATTCTGGGATTGTTCCTCAATACCCGGATCTCCTTCTGGGTTGCCGTGGGTAGACCCATCTCCTTCTTGGGTCTTATTTTTATTGAATGGGTGATGAAAATCACCATCAATGAGATGTCCCTGTTCGGTATGATTATGATCATCGGGATTCTTGTGGATGACGGCATTGTCATCGGAGAGAGCATTTACGACCACTGGCACCGTCTGGGGAAATCGAGAGCCCAGGCAGCCATAGACGGCACAATGGATGTGATAGCGCCGGTACTGATATCCATAGCCACCACCCTGGTAGCCTTTGCCCCCTACTTCTTTATTTACGGAGAGATGGGCAAGTATGTCAGTCAGATCGGTACGGTTGTTATCATCAGCCTTCTCTTTTCTCTTGTGGAGGCAATAATCCTTCTGCCCGCCCACCTGGCCCACTCCAAAGCCATGACCGAAGAGGCAAGAACCCCCGGTAGAATACGGTCAAAACTGCAATCGGCACAGGATTTCCTGATCAACAGACTATACGGCCCCTTTATTGATTTTGCCCTGGTTCACAAGGGAGTAATTATAGCCATTCTTGCCGGATGTATTATGATCTCTGTGGGTGCCGCCGCTGGTAACCATATCAAGGCTGCCTTCTTCCCTGAAATTGAAGCCCCTTATGTTTATGCGGAACTCACCTTCCCCTCGGGAACAACGGCGGATCTGGTCAATGAAACCAGGCAGGAATTTGAAGAGTTTGCCCTCGCCTTCGGTGCCGAATGGGGAGATGAAAATGCCGGATATGATAATGCGGTTGTGGACTACCTGTCCTGGGGCAACAGTACCCAGCTGTGGATCTATCTGATTCTGCAGGATAATGAAATACGGGATTTTACGGTCAATGAGTTTTCTCTGGCCTTTGCCAGGGCTCTCCCGGAAAATCCGGTTCTCGAGTCGGCTTTCATCGGTAACGACTCCATGTTCGGCGGCGACCCCGTGTATATCCGCTTTCTGGGAAAGAATGATGAGAATCTCCGTCTGGCTGCGGATCTTTTCAAGAAGAAGCTTAAATCAATCGAGGGAGTCAAGGATATCCGGGATGATACCCCCCTGGGTCAGAAGGAGTTCCTGATTCAATTGAACAGCAGAGGCAAGGCTTTGGGACTCACCACAGCAGATGTGTCCAACCAGGTACGGATGGGCTTTTACGGCAGTGAAATCATGAGCCTGCAGGAAGGCCGGGATGAAGTTCCCCTGATCGTGCGCTACCCGCAGAATGCCAGATCTTCTCTGAGTGACGTGGAAAACCTCCAGATTGTAACCCCCATGGGCTCTTCTGTTCCTTTTAAAGAGGTTGCCGATTTTACTGTCAGAAGAAGCCAGCGGCGGATCAGAAGGGAAAACGGATACAGAGCTCTGAGCGTGATGGCGGGAATTGATACAGAAAAGGCCGAGCTGAATGTTGTTATGAAGGAAATCAATGATGTGATTCTTCCGGAAGTTCTTGCCCAGGTGGAAGGCGTCAGTCTTTCCCAGGGCGGTCAGGCGGAGATGGTCAACAAGATGATCAAATCCATGGCCTTCAGTATGGCCATGGCCCTTCTTGTGATGTTCACTCTGCTTCTGTTTCAGATGAAGTCATGGGGCCAGGCGCTTCTGGTGCTGAGTCTGATTCCTCTGGGATTTCTGGGAGCCGTTTACGGCCATATGATAATGGGCAAACCCATCTCCTTTATCTCATTTCTGGGTTCCGTAGCCCTGGGAGGGATTATTGTGAACGACTCTGTTGTCCTGATAGACTGTTTTAACAAGAAACTCAGAGCCGGCATCCCCAGAGCCATTGCGGTCAGAGAAGCGGCTATGCAGCGCTTCAGACCCATTATAATGACGACCCTCACCACATCCATCGGACTGACCCCCCTGATTTTCCAGAAGAGTGTCGGGGGACAGATGCTGGTTCCCATCGGTATCTCCATTGCCTGGGGACTGCTTTTCGGGACATTCCTCACACTGGCTGTGCTGCCGGTTGTTCTGTCTATGATGAAGAGAAAAAGCGATCCTCATCAGGATATGATTCTCACCGGGAATCGGGATGAGGATTTTGAATTGAACGAGAGTGAAGTCCGGCCGGTTCTGATGGCGGAATAGAGAAAAAGTGATCCCGGGATTATCCCGGGATCTTGTTTATAGTTCTTTTTCCTGAAGAACCCGGTTCAGCTCATCCCTGTTGTATTCCAGTACATCAAGCATGGTTTTGGTTCCGTTGTGTCCCGGAAAGTTGATCCAGCTGACAACAGCCGGTTTCTCTTTCATTTCCAGAAAGGAAGAGGACACAGGGTTGTGGAAATTGTCGATAATCAGAAGGGGTTTGGAATCCAGAACGGTTCTGGTCTCTCCCAGTGTGGGAGCTGCCGGACCAAACACAAGAACCGGTTTAAACCCGAGAGTGGCGGCCAGCCCCTGCTGATGAAAATGAACCACCGAAGAGCTTAGAAGATCATCATGCCAGCTCAGATCCTTCTGCCAGAAATCAAAAAAAGTATCAATGTCTTTCAGATTTTCTTCAGCTTTCTCCACAGTGCCCAGGGCTTCTGCAATTTTCATTACAGATTCTCTGATGACTTTCCTGCTGTTCACCGTAGTAATTTGAATCATCTGAACACTGCTGTTGTCTCCCAGAGATTCCCTGATCCGTCCCATCATGGCTTCATAACCGGCAAAGATCAGAAAATCCGCATCCGCAACCATTTTCATCTCTTTCAGAGTGATTTCATATTCCGGGGGATGCTTCATCTCGTAGGGTGCCAGAACCTGCAGATCACCAGCACCGGCCAGTGAAGCAAACGCCGCCGTCCATCCGTTGGTTACGACAACTGTCTGGGCAGACAGAGCCTGGGCACAGAGTAAAAGAAACAATGTCATCTTAATTATTTTTTTCATAAACCGTCCTTATTAGATAGATAATTCCGAAACAGACACCCGCCACCAGAATAACTCCCGAACTGACCGGCAGGTCTGCTTTTAATGCAAGAAAGAATCCTCCCAGACTGAAGATCAGCCCGGAGACCATGGCTGTTATAAACATGGATTTCATAGACCTGGAAAAGGAAACCGCCGTCATGGCCGGCAGCAGAACAAGGGCATCCAGTAGAAGAGCCCCCACAAGCCGCATGGCGAAGGCGATGGAGATTCCCGTAAGAATCATAATCATGTAAAACAGAAGAGGTTCATTCACACCTGCTGTCCCGGCTGTTTCCGGATCGATGAGGACCGCTGCCACCTGTCTGTATTTAAAAATTATAAACAGAAGAATAACAATACAGAAGAACAAAAGAAAATAAAAATCCCTCTGGGTCAGGGCAAAAATGCTGCCCCACAGCAGATTCATTGTATCCTGAACAGGAACCCGGTTTTTGTATATCAGCAGCATGGCCACACCAACACAGATAACCATAAAAAAGGTTGTCAGTCCCCCGGTGGGGATGCTGGACCGCCTGGACATGGCAGTAATAAGCAGCACAAGAACCAGATTAATGCCCACAGCACAGAGCAGAGGATCAAGAGAGGCGGACAAGGCTATGGCTCCGGCCAGCATGACCCCATGCATCAGCATAAAACGGAGATTCAGAAGGTTCAGCCTCAGAATAAAGATCCCGGTTACAGGCAGACAGAAACCGGCTATCAAAAGTGACAGGAATCCCCTGAGTACTGGAGGAAACAGAAGGAGTTCTAACATGATACGAGCCTCCCGTCTTTCATATGGATTCTCCTCCAGCCTGCTGCATTCAGATCATCCTCGGTATGGGTTACCAGAAGTATGGTGATGCCGTGATCTTCCCGGATTTTCTCCAAAAGCCGGCTGAAGGCCTGCCGTCCCTCTTTATCCAGATAGGTCAGAGGTTCATCCAGCAGCAGAATCCGGGCACTCTGACACAGACAGCGGGCCAGAGCCACCCTCTGCCGTTCTCCGCCGGAGAGAGAAAAAAAATATCTGTCCTTCAAATCAAGACAGCCGGTCTCATCCAGGGCCTTATGAATGACATTTTTCCGTTCACGGGCCTTCATCCGGCTCCCTGCCAGACCGGTCGACGCCATCTCCTCCACAGTAACAGGAAAATCCCTGCTCTGCTGTTCCTGGCTTACATAAGCCAGTTGATGCCTTTCCCGTTTCCACTCGGAGCTGTTCCAGTCCTTCCCCAGAAGAGAGACACTCCCGGTCTCATGAGACAGGAGACCGGCAATACACCTGAGTAATGTGGTTTTTCCGCAGCCGTTGGAACCGCTTAAGACAGCTGCCTCGCCCTTTTCCAGGACAAGGTCGATACCCTGCAGGACATTCCGGTTCTGTCTCCTCACATGAAGATTCCGAACCTCAAGAACCCTGTTCATCAGGCTCTGCCCGCCCTTCGGGCCAACTCTGCATAGGCATCTTCTTCTGTCATATCATCAGTCAGAATCAGCTCGGTCTGACAATCCAGTTTTTCAACAAGTTTGCCGTATCCGCAGTCAACAGATTTTTGTTCGAACCAGGACAGACCCCGTTGGCTGACAGTTTTCCCGTAACAGCTCCGGAATCCCATTCTTGAAATCAGAACAGCCGCTCCTCTTCCAATCAGTTTATCTTCAAGGGTCAGATCATGGGCATCCAGCTCCGATCCGGATAGAAAATCCTCCAGAGCAAACAGAGGATGGAGCCAGTGACCGTCATGGCTGAAGACCAGTTCTTCGCCCTTGTATACTTTCAGATTCAAATAGTTCCTCCTGAACACCAAAGAGAAACTCATTATAGTCATAAAGGATATCAATGAAAACAGGGAGCCTGTACGGACTCCCTGTTTCTACGGTCTGATAAATAGTGACATGTTACATATAGGGGGACACACCCGGACCGATGGGCAGCCCCGCAAGAATCCACACTCCCAGGAGTATGGTCCATCCCAGCATAAATACAATGGAATAGGGAAGCATGGTTGAAATCATGGTTCCCATACCGGCTTCTTCATCGTATTCATTGGCAAAGGCAATAATCACAGCAAAATAAGCCATCAGAGGAGAAATGATGTTGGTTGTGGAGTCCCCGATTCTGTAGGCCAGCTGGGTCAGTTCGGGACTGTACCCCATCTGCATCAGCAGAGGGACAAAAATGGGAGCCATAATGGCCCATTTGGCGGAAGCAGAACCGATAAACAGGTTGATCACGGCAGAGGTGAAAATAAAAGCCAGAATGAGGGGGAATCCGCGGAACCCGATTGTATCCAGCAGTTCAGCCCCTTTAAAGGCAATTACCGTTCCCAGTCCGGAATAGTTGAACCAGGCGATAAACTGGGATGCCGTAAAGGCCAGAACAAGATACCCGCCCATGGAGGACATGGTTTCAGACAGAGCTTTAACAACATCCTTGTCGTTTTTCATGGTTCCGGCGGCAAAGGCGTAAACCAGACCGGGAACAAAGAAAAACAATGCCAGCAGAGGGACAATACCCTTAATTAAAAGAGAATTACCCCCCAGACTACCGGTGGCGGGATCTCTCATAACCGCCCCTTCGGGAATGGAAAGAACAGCCAGAAGGACAAACATAAGGAGAAGGGAGCCCATGGAGAGGAAGAGGGCTTTTCTCTCACGCTGTCCGAGGGATTCAGCCTGTTTAATCTCCCCTTTCCAGGCACCCAGACGGGGCTCCACTATTCTATCGGTGACGAACGCACCGGCAATTGTAATCAGAAAGGTACTGGCAATCATAAAGTACCAGTTGGCTGTAGCATGAACCGTATAGGAGGAATCTATGATTCTGGCTGCTTCTGTAGTGATTCCCCCCAGAAGAGGATCAAGTGTCCCCAGCATAAGGTTGGCGCTGAAGCCTCCGGACACTCCGGCAAAGGCAGCGGCCATTCCCGCCAGAGGATGACGTCCGAAACTCATAAACACAATGGCCCCCAGAGGAACCAGGACAACATACCCGGCATCTGAAGCCACATTGGAGAGAACTCCCAGGAAAACAACCATGGCACTCACAAGATGCCGGGGTGCACTGAGAACAGTCATTTTAAGAAAGGAGGAGATCATCCCCCCCTTTTCAGCAACTCCGACACCGAGCATGGCTACCAGCACAGTCCCTAAAGGAGCAAAAGAAACAAAGTTCCTCACAAGGGTACCCAGGATATACTCAAAGCCCTGACGGCTCATCAGACTGGAGACTTCTGAAGTTCTGCCGCTGCTGTCCAGAACAACATGCCAGCCCAGAGCTTCCCCCAGAGCTGAAAATAATACGACAATAAATGAAAATATGATAAAGAGTGTTGCCGGATGAGGCAGTGCATTTCCGGTTTTTTCAATTCTGGCCAGTATGCGGTCAGAAAAAGCCGGTTTTCTGATAATGTCAATGTTTTCCATTGATTCCTTCTCCCGTTAAAATAAATCTTTTTAATGAATAGAATTGATTTTACAGAGAGAAAGGAGAGTTATTTTGTCTCCTGTGTGAAGATTTGTATAAGTAAATTGTAGATTATTTGTTAAGAATCCGGTGAGGGCACAAAAAAACCCGGTGGAACACCGGGTTTTTCTGATATAGTTTCTTACTAGATGGAAATAATTATCTTGAGTAGAACTCAACAACCATCTGCTCATTGGCAACAGAAGAGATGTCCGTTCTATAGGGGCTTCTCTCGATGCGGCCGGTAAGGCTGTCTTCAGAAAGAGTCAGCCATACAGGAACAGGCTGGTTCCCTTTAGCCAGACATTCTCTGACAAGTTTTTTACTCTTTTCACTGTCTTTTACACTTACTTCATCACCCTCTCTGAGAGTTCTTGAAGGAATGTTACAACGGCGGCCGTTTACATAAACATGACCATGGCTGACCATCTGTCTTGCCTGAGTTCTGGTTGTAGCCAGTCCCAGTCTGTAGATGACATTATCGAGTCTTCTTTCAAGAAGAATCATCATGTTGTCACCTGTCAGTCCGTCCAGTCTTTTTGCTTTTACAAACAGATTGTAGAACTGTTTTTCACTCAGACCGTATGCGAATCTGATTTTCTGTTTTTCTGTCAGCTGCCGTCCGAAATCACTCTCTTTTTTGCGGACACGTTTACCTTTTTCGATACCGGGTCCATGAGGTTTTTTCTTAAGTAATTTATCGTATTTACTGTTACCGTAAATGTTGACACCGAGGCGGCGGACAATTTTTCCTTTTGCTTTGGAATTTCTTGCCATTACTTTATATCTCCTGATATATATTCTCACACTCCAACGGAGCGTCCCGACATAATATATTGTTCCCTTTATAGAGTCAATACAGAAGCTCAGGCCTATTAATTATTTTCATCATCAGCCTTTATGGATTAAAATAGGGATCAGAGAAACCGCCGGCAGGAGTAAAATATGAAACTTGTACTGATCAGACACGGAAAATCGGACTGGCATGCCGGGAAGGATGATTTTTTCAGGCCCCTTAATTCAAGAGGAATGAGAGATGCTCCTGTTATGGCCCGGGCGCTTATGGAACGGGGCATCACTCCCGGCAGATTAATTACCAGTCCAGCAGTCAGAGCCCTGACCACAGCTCAGCTTATGGCGGATGTTTTTGAAACAGAAGAAGTTCTGGAACAACAGTCCCTCTACCTGGCCTCCTATGATGAAATTCTGCAGACCGCATTCAAGGCCCTGGAGGAAAATGATACGGTCCTGATATTCGGACACAATCCGGGAATGTCCATTGCGGCATCGGAAATCAGAAACAGGGATACCCCCATGCCCACCTGTTCGGCGGCGGTCATTACCCTTGAAAAGGTCAATGATGAGTATGAGGTACAGGATTCATACTTTCTAAAACCCAGGGATCTTTAAAACAGATTCACAATAAACGGATTCTCTTATCCCGGAACCGGTCATGAAATTCAAATTTTAAATTCAACCACAAATTTGGTATACACACCGGGACGGCTCTCCACCTGTATAGTACCCTTCAGGACATCGTTAATCAAATTATAGACGATACTGAGCCCCAGGCCGGTATTCCCGCCATTGCGGTTACTTGTATAGAAAGGTTCAAATATCCGGGTGAGGGATTCCTGCGGAATACCGCAGCCTGAATCGCTGTGTACAATCCTGACCAGACCATCCTTTACGAAGGGTGAAATATAGATATGCCCCTCTTCCCTATCACTGAATCCGTGGGTCAGAGAGTTCATAATCAGATTGAGGATGACATGAATCAGCACATCCGGATAGGTTTCAATTTTCCTTTGTGTAAGAGCCAGGTGGATTTTATGCTTTGTCTTTTTAAACTGGGGCTGGATCGACTTGATAATTGTACGGATATAGGCATCCAGTTCAATGTCTCTCTTCTCCTTGTATATCTGGTCGGAACTGACATTTCTGAAATCACTGATCAGATCGGCCGCTCTTTTGAGATTGGAAGAGGTCATGGACAGGACTTCTCCGGCTTCACTGAGAAAGGTCTCAAACTGTTCCATGGACAGTTTTTCGTCCTTGTAGGAGGCTTCTATTTTCTTGATTTCTTCTTCTATATGAGATGTGGCCGTTACGGCAATGCCTATGGGAGTATTCACCTCATGGGCAATGCCGCTTACAAGGCGCATGGTGATGGAGGCTTTTTCCGAGTCTGCCAGCTTCTCGGCTGCTTTTTCAAGATCTCTGGTTCTCCGGGCTACCTTTTCCTCCAGAGAATCATTCAGATTTTTCAACTCCCGTGTTGCCGCATTCACTCGTCCCTGGAGAACCCAGGAAAACAGAAGCAGAATAAATACCAGCAGAGCTGCAGCAACAGCCGCATAGGTAAACCAGTCCGGCAGAACAGCCGGTATATACTCATCCGTTTCAAACCATGCTCTGTACATTCTCCAGTAATAGGAGTCGGGATCCTGCTTCAGTTCCTGAAGCCGGGCACTGAACTGGTCAATAAGGGGAATCATCCTGAAATTGGTGGCGGAACAGGTTGTGTATCCGCTCAAGGGTGAAAAAATGATTCCCGTGGGCTTGACTCTGCTTTCCCTCAGAAGATATGTATTGTGGGCCACTCCCCCTATGGCATCGCCCTTCAACACCGCATTGGTCATTTCTTCAAAGCTTTCAAACTCCACAATATCGACAATGATTCCCAACCGGGCAATATAATCTCTGAAGGCCTGTCCCTGGGCTTCGTCTCTGACAACTGCGACTGCATTGTGCTGAAGATCATATATATCATCCAGGCTGTCGCCGGCCTTTATAAAAAACTGACCCCACCCTGTTACGGTCGGTTCATCAGGCCAATGAAACAGAGTCTCCCTGTTCTCCAGCCTGAGAATCGTTGAGAACATATCAATTTCGTTATTCAGAATCATGGGGTATAAATCATTGAACGGGGCCGCTGTAAACTCAGGCACATAACCGAACTCGGATATGATCTCCGTAAAAAGCTCAATATAGAAACCGTCTGCCTCGCCCTTTTCATTAACAAATGTAAAAGGTGTGAAGTCCTCCACCAGGCCGTAACGGATTGTTTGAGAATCAGTATATTCCTGAGCCTGCAGGACACTGTTCAGTGACAGCATGAGAATAAGTAAACTGAAGATTTTGAATAGCCGGTACGTCCTGTGTTTCATTATCCCTATGAATTATAATAACAGAACGGTTCCTTTCACAACGTTTTATTACTAATAAAAAAGGAATGTATTATAATTCAATACGGAAAATACCATTTGAAGAGATGAAATATTTCTTTCAGGATCATTTTATGAACAGGAAACACTTCGGACTGTTATGCCTCACAGTTCTGCTCCTTCTGCTGTCAGGATGCAGGGAGAAGGAGATAAAAATCGGTTTTACAGCCGCTCTCAGCGGCCGGCAGTCGGCTATGGGAATCAGTGAAAAACACGGGGTCACACTGGCCATTGAAGAGATGAATGATTCTCGGGGACCTGGAGAAGCGCTGTTTACTCTTTATGCTCTGGATGACGCCAATGATCCTGCACAGGCGGTTCAGAATATAAAAGATCTGAAATCCCAAGGTGTAACCGCACTGATCGGACCTATGACAAGTACTATTTCTACAGCCTGTCTGGAAACAATCAACAGCAGCCGGCTTGTATCAGTAAGCCCCACCTCTTCTGCTGCCTCCCTGACCAACCCGGAGGACTATTTTTTCAGAATATCAACCACAGTTAATTTTGAGGCAGAAATGCTGTCCCGTTTTATGGATGAGAACCTGAAGGTTAAAACTGTGAGTGAGATTTATGACCCTTCCAACAGTGTGTATACTGTCGCCTGGCTGGACTCCTTTGAACACAAACTGCCGGACAGGGAGAGAAGAGTACTTGTGAGGATTCCCTACTCCCCGGATGATATTGCAGATTCTGCCGAAGAGCTGCTGGCACAGAATCCTGATGCTGTTCTTATTGCAACAGGTGCTCTGGATGCGGCCCTTCTGATGCAGGAGATCAGAAAAAGAAACAGGAACATACCTGTTCTGATTAATGGGTGGGCCAAGAACGAAAGCTTTCTTGTAAACGGGGGCCCCGGTGTGGAAGGCTCTATTTTCATTGAAATATTCAATCCCGACAGTCAGACAGAAGCCTATTTGAGTTTTAAGGATAAATTCATAAAGCGCTTTGGCTACGAACCGGGCTTCGCCGAAACCCAAAGTTATGACGCCCTGCTGTTTCTGCAGGAGGGATTGAATAAGCAGGCATCAGGAGAGAGCCTGCGGGACAGTCTAGCCTCATTGAGTTCCTTTGAAGGCCTTCAGGGAACCGTACAAATTGGGGAAGACGGTGATGTGCACAGACCGTTCCACATTGTCACCGTCCGGGACAGACGATTTGTCAGCTACTGATCCCCTTTGTGTTCATTCAGGAATTCCGACTTCAGCACTATAATCATACAGCCCAGATAGACTGTCATATTCAAAATAAAGGGAAGAATTCGGTTTACTGAAGACAGGAGACCGCTGATCCATCCGAAGGGTATTGTAAAACCGATCATCAGAACATAGATAACCCCGTTCACCCGGGCTCTCTCCTCTTTATCCACAAACCAGACAAGCATGGAATCCCGTCTGGGATTGACCAGGGTGTAGGCAAAGGCTTCCAGTACAGCATAGAGAAACAGATAATAGAGATTACCGTCGGGCACAACGATCAGGAGCAGATTGGCTGTGAAATACAGAAACAGTCCCAGACCAATCATAAGCTTGAAGGGAAAACGGTTGAACCTGTCCTGGAGAAGGAGCATAAACAAAAGGATGATAACGGCTCTTACCATGGGGAATATGGCCAGAAAATGTTCCTGGATATCCAGGTTCTGTGTGATATACAGACCGAAGAAATTGGCCGAAACCATACTGCCTATATTAAAAAGGACAAGAAAGGCTATAAGAAACAGGGTATGAGGTGTTTTCAGAATACCCGACACCACATGCCTGTAATCCAGAATCATTTTTCTCACAGGAATACCGGCTGTTTCCCTGCGTCTCTGAATTCCCATTTCCGTTTCTGTTGTATACCGGAAGAGAATCAGGAACTTCAGTGTCATGGATACAAAGGTGAACAGGTACAGTACCCGCACTGTTTTAACCATGGTGAAGTGCTCCACAAAATAGGCGGAGATGGGGGAAAAGAATACGGCTATCAGACCGGAGATATGAACCCAGGTATAAACATTCACTAAAAGAGATTCATCACAGTCCTCCACGAGAAGGCAGTTCCATGAGTTATTTGTAATCTGCCAGGCACTGTTGAAGATGACGGCCGCAAAGAACCACCAGAAGTTCTGTGCAAAAGCCCAGAGCAGAGCCGGGATGGACCAGGAGATCAGGTCAAAGATCAGGGTGGTCAGCCGTCTTCCCAGTTTATCGGTAACGATCCCTCCCCCCACGGCGGCTATCACCTGAAAAATCATTCCGATGCTGAGTATCATACCGATCTGGGCATCAAATACACCCAGGGCATACATATAAACCGTTGCAAAGGGAGCATACAGGTTGAAGGGTATTCCCCACAGGGGTTCTGTAAACACGCAGGCTTTCGGATTACCCTTAAGATGGGTCAGTGTGTTAAACAGCCCTCGTGAATTATTATGTTTGTGAGTTCCTTTAGCAGTCATCCCTACTTCATAAAACAGCTGGCCCCGATAAACAAGCCCCCCTTACGAAAATATGTTTAAAATAATACCTGTCCGGGTGACATCCGGACAATGCCGGCGTACAATTCAACAGGTTTGCACTAGTTGTTCAGCTCCATTTATTAGAGGGGGGGAACAGGTCAGGCAATCGGGAGGAGAAAGGATGCAGAAAACACCTGAAAGTATAGTATTAAGAGAGTATAGCAGTCCTGCGGGAGTCCTTCTTCTGGGAAGCTTTCAGGACAGACTCTGTCTCTGTGACTGGAAATACAGAAAGATGAGATCTGCCATAGACAACAGGATTCAAAAGCATCTGAAGGCGTCCTTCACCGAAGGGAACTCCTCTGTTCTGGATACAACAGTCCTTCAGCTGGAGGAATATTTCAGTAACAGGAGACAGGATTTTGAGATTCCTCTGTTACCTGCA
Organism: Spirochaetales bacterium; assembly: GCA_028532905.1. GTDB lineage: Bacteria > Spirochaetota > Spirochaetia > DSM-2461 > DSM-2461 > Oceanispirochaeta. The sequence continues at coordinate 8,711 of JAQQAM010000286.1, read as the reverse complement.
GGAAGCGGATTTCAGATGACTGTATGGGAGGAACTGATGAAGGTTCCCTATGGGCAGTGTGCAAGCTACAGGGATCTGGCAGAAAGGATAGGCAGGAAGGAAGCCGTACGAGCCGTTGCCGCTGCCAATGGAGCCAATTCCATTTCCATTATTATTCCCTGCCACAGAATCATTGGCAGCAATGGTGAGCTCACAGGGTATGCCGGAGGTTTGCAGGCCAAGGAGAAACTTCTCCAGCTGGAGCAGGGGGAATCCCTGCAATATAGACTGTTCAGCTGAAAAAGGACTCTGCCGATAGGGACTAATCTATTCAGACCACCTCCCTGCAGCAGATTTAGTCCATTCACACCATATAAAAGATGACCTCAACCTGCTATGTTGAGTATATGACATCAGGAACATATCCATTGGAAACACAAAGTATTGAAGAAAAACTGAATTCCTTTACCCACAGTATCGGTGCCGGCCTCAGTATTGCCGGTATGATCATCCTTCTGCGGCAGACAGCAGTCAGCGGAGGGGGCGGACTGGCTTATGTCAGTTACTCCCTATACGGCGCTTTTCAGATACTGCTGTATATGTCTTCCGCCCTGACTCATCAGTTCTCTGATATGCCGCGGATTAACAAGGTATTCAGGGTTATCGATCAGGCGGCGATTTATCTTCTGATTGCCGGAACCTATACACCTGCTGTTCTACTGGGGCTGAAGGGAGTCTGGGGCTGGTCCCTCTTTGGCACAATCTGGGGCTTTGCCTTGCTGGGCATTCTATCCAAGACCATCCTGTTCAGAGAAAAACATTTGATTTCCGATCTGATGTACGTTCCCATGGGCTGGCTTGTGGTTGTGGCTATTAAGCCCATGACAGCCGTAATGCCCATGGAACTTGTGAGATGGATTTTTATCGGCGGCGCCTGTTATACAGTGGGAATCATCTTCTATATTGCCAAAAAGATTCCCTTAAGCCATGTCATCTGGCATCTTTTTGTTCTGGCCGGGGGTATTTCCTTTTTTATGGGATTCTACCTCTATCTCAGCTGATCAGAACTCCAGACTGACCCAGCGGTTCCGGCCTTCATCCTTAGCCTGATAGAGGGCCTGATCCGCCAGATCCAGGAGTTCATCAATACTGGATGTACAGCCCGGTCTGCTGATGGAGATGCCGATTGAGATGGTCTGTTTCCGGTCAATACCTTCCACATTAAGATCTTCTATTCCCCTGCGGATACGCTCCGCCATCTGCCCCGCGTCTTCCAGGTCTGTTTCCGGCAGGATAAGGGCGAATTCCTCCCCCCCGTAGCGACACAGCAGATCAGAACGTCTGGAGATGGCAGTCAGAACCTCAGCGGTATTGATCAGCACCCGGTCTCCTGTTTTATGACCGAAGTTGTCATTTACCGATTTAAAATGATCAAGATCCATCATCAGCACCGCAACACTCCAGTTATAGCGACGGGACTGGTCAATCAGGCGTTCGGCATTCTCATAGAACCAGCGTCTGGTTTTTAATCCGGTCAGGGGATCACTCACAGCCAGCTTGGTGATTTCCTCATGATTGGCCGCATTGGCCAGGGCTATGGCCATAAAACCGGCGATCCCTTCAGCCAGCTGGAGATCCTCTTCATCAAAGTCTGATTTTTTAAGGTAACAGCACAGGAGTCCCAGAACTCTGTTATTCTGAACCAGAGGAATTCCCAGCCAGGAAGATACAGTACTGAAATGTTCCGGCAGACTGGAACTGTCAAACACAGTAAAGTCCGAAACAACAGCCCCTTCTTTTGAATTGATAATCATGGAATAGGGACTCATGTTTTCTGAATCCAGTTCAATCAGAGGAAGTTCATACTCCCTGTTGTCTCCTCTGACACCGGCAACAGTCAGGACATTGTCCTTCACTAGGAGAACAGAAGCAAAATCATAAGGAATGATATCTTCAGTTTTCTCAAGAATGGTTTCAACCGATTTCTGAAGGTCAAGATCGGCCATTACAGATTTGGCAACAGATAAAAGCGTCTGGGTCTGCAGGGTTTTTTTTCTGGAGATTTCAAGAGCTCCCGAGAGCTGTGCTTCCGCATTCTTCAGAGACGTGATATCTCTGTCTGATCCCATATACAGGGCTGGAGACCCGTCGTCCTCTCTGGAAATGAAATCACCCGAACTGTACACCCATCTGTACTCCCCGCCTTTTACCTTAATCCTATAGATTTCATCAAAGAGGTCTGTTTTACCTGCTGTTATATCCTCCATGGCCTTTTTGACTCTTTCAACATCATCAGGATGGAGATATTCCAACCAGCGCTGCTGGCTCATGTCTTCATCATTGTATCCGCAGCTCTGCCAGAAGTGATTGGGAAAGGATTCTCCTGTGGCGTAGTTGTGAAGGAAGACTCCCAGTTTCGCGAGGGTTTTCCGGAAGTATTTTATGGGGATCTCACCGGATGATTTCAATGCCATAAACTGTACCTGTCCTGATATTTTTATATAGATGCAAACTTCTGTAAGTAAAAAACAGCCTCTTTGAAAAGCTTTTCTTGAATAGCACGGAGGAATGTTGCAAAATTCATAATAACAGAAAACGGAGCATGAGAACACATGAAATCAAAAATACTGATTATTGATGATGAGCCCGTTCTAAGACAGGTTCTCCAGTATTTTCTGGAAGATCTGGATTTTGAAGTGGTTGTTGCTGAAGACGGCCTGGGAGGGATAGAGATTGCAAAAACCGCTAAACCCGATGTTGTTCTCACAGATTTAAGAATGCCGGGTGCCGACGGTCTGGAAGTTCTGGCGGCTGTCAAGAAAATGAATGAAGAGATTCCCGTTATTGTCGTTTCGGGAGCAAACCGGCTGGATGATGCCGTACAGGCTCTGAGACTCGGAGCCTGGGACTATCTGATCAAACCCATACAGGATCTGGGACTGCTAGAGTACTCAATCAACAGGGTTCTGGAAAAATCGACACTCCTCCGGGAAAACAGACAGTATAAAAAGCACCTGGAAGAACTGGTGGACGAAAGAACCAGACAACTGGAAATTCGAAACCATCAGCTGGACACGTCCAGACGGCAGATTATAGGGATTCTGTCCCAGGCTGCAGAATACAGAGATTTTGAAACAGGCAACCACTTTCTCAGAGTAGCCGAGTTTGCCGCCATTCTGGCCAGGGGAATGGGCTGGGAAGAACATGAGGTCAACCTCATCAGACTGGCCTCGCCGGTTCATGATATTGGAAAAATAGGCATACCTGACAATATCCTTCTGAAGGAGGGTAAACTGACTGATATTGAGTGGAAAGAGATGAAAAACCACTGCCAGTACGGTCATGAAATCCTGTCGGACAATAAGTTTATCAACAGCTTTATCAATAATGATTCTGCAGAACAGCAGTTGTTCAAGGAGCATTCTGAATCCATTATCGAAACAGCGGCCAATATTGCTTTAAACCATCATGAAAAATGGGATGGCAGCGGTTATCCTCTGGGACTGAAGGAAAATGAGATTCCCGTGGAAGCCAGAATAACAGCTTTGGCGGATGTTTTTGATGCTCTGAGCAGCACCAGACCCTACAAAAGAGCCTGGCCGGAAGAGGAATGCCTGGCCTATATCAATGAACAGACAGGAAAACATTTTGATCCCTCTCTGGTGGAAGTATTTATGAATAACCTGGATACCATCCGTGCCGTGCAGAAGGAATACGGTTCCTCAGAGATTGAAAGTTGACGATCCTCTTCTGTATCCGGAACTCAGGCTCAGGACTCCATTTTTCTCTTCAGATTGGATAACAGCCCGTTGATGTAAAATCCTATATTTCTGTTATTAACCCCGATACTCATAAAAAGATTCAACAAGGGAGACAGACGGGCTTCACAAAGAAATTCCACAGTAATCAGATTATCCTGAATTTCCTGAGACCCTCTGGTTTCAAAAAAGTCGTTATCGAGACGTCGGGTCACAAAATGATCCCGAGCCGTCAGTGGAGGCAGCACAATGAATATACAAATCAGGATAAAGGCATCTCTTTTCAAAGGCTCATTCATTTCCCCTCCCCTCTTCATCATATGGGATACAAAGCATCATTTCATCTTTTTTAAGAGGATATACAGAATTTCATTGACTATATGAACCATGTTCAGATACTCTTTATCCAGTAAATGAACAATGTTCATATTCAAGGATTTAAAAATGGAAGATGCTAGAATACAACTGCTGTAAAACGCACCGGTGAACAAGGCAGTCAATAAGATATCCATTCCCGCCATCAGCGGGCTGATCATCATGGCCCTCTATAACATTGTAGATACCATGTTTGTGGCCTGGATCGGTACAGAAGCAACCGGGGCGACCCAGATTGTTATGCCCATTATCATGATGAGTTCCGCCATCGGTCTGGCTCTGGGAATCGGAAGTGCTGCGGTCATATCCCGTTTGCTGGGTCAGAAGAAACTGAAAGAAGCCTCACAGGTCAGTTCCACGACGTTTTTTCTGGGTCTCATCCTGGGATGTTTCTATATACTGTTCAATTTTCTGTTTCTTGACCGGATTCTTGAGTTCTTCGGAGCCACAGCCGCAGTCTATGATCTGGCAGAAGACTATGCCCGTTTTATCATTCCCGGTTCCCTTTTTATGATAGGCAGTATGGTGCTGAACAATCTTCTCCGCTCCGAAGGAAGTGCTGTACTCTCCATGACCGGCATGGCAGCCGGAGCTCTGTTGAATATTATTCTGGACCCTTTGTTTATCTTTGCCTTCGGCTGGGGAATCAGCGGCGCCGCCCTGGCGACGTCAATCTCCCAGGGATTCACTCTGATCATTCTGATTTCTGCCTACCTGCGAAAAAAATCCGTTTGCCGGTTAAGGCCGTCCTATATATGTTTCAGCAGAAAGTACTTTTCCTCCATCATGACCGTGGGACTGCCCACTCTGTTCAAGCAGATGCTCCTCAGTTTATCACTGGGTCTTATGAACAATGGAGCTGTACAATACGGCGGTGCAGATCTTCTGGCCGCCGTAGGCATACTCACAAGGGTTTCCATGCTCCCCACCTATGTCATATTCGGTCTGGGACAGGGTTTACAGCCGGTTATCGGGTACAACCAGGGTGCCGGACAGATCCGGAGAGTCCGCCGTGCCTTTTCCTATGCCATGAAAGTAAGCGGAGTCTCCATGATTCTGAATGCCCTTGTATTTCTCACAGCAGGGCAGCTGATCATGGATATATTCAAGGCCAGCCCGGAGGTGACCGCTCTGGGAGTCAGGGGATTGAATGCCTATGGGGCAGCCCTCTTTCTCTACGGCTTTTCCAATACCATAACCATTCTGTTCCAGGCCCTCGGCAAAGGTACCGAGTCCATGATTCTCAGTACAGCCAGACAGGGTTTTATACTGATTCCCCTGCTGGTGTTTATGGGACAGCGCATGGGATCCGACGGAATTCTGTTTGCCCAGACCGCTGCTGATGTATTAACATTTTTCCTGTCGGTGATCATGCTTATCAATCTGTTCAGAAGCGGAGAACTGAATACAGAAACCGATTGCCCGAAGAGTGAGATTCTCAATGCGTCCTAAAATTAACTCCAGTCAGAATATACTGGATTGTGCTTCCCGACTGATACGGGAGGAAGGTGTGGAATCCTGCACCATGAGAAGACTGGCTGCAGAGTGCGGCACAGCTGTGGGAACTCTATATAATTATTTTCCTTCTCACAGCTCTCTTCTGGAAGAACTCTTTCTTTCCAGCTGGACACAGACCATAGAGAAGCTGTCCCTGATCGAATGCCCCGGGGCGGAAGAACATATCTGCCGGTTTACGGCATTACTGGATTCAGAAATCAGAAACAGAGGAGGTCTTGGAAGATTTCTCAGACTGAACAAAGAACCCGAAGGAAATCTTTCAGGATATGAACAGAAGATTCTGGACAGGATTCTTCCTCTTCTGGAAGAGATCCTGCATAAGAGCGGAAAATATCTGACCTACAGTTCCGAAGAGCTGAACATAAGCGGGAAGTGGCTTCTTATTGTTCTGATCGATTACATTGCAGAGGGATCAGGCGATTTAAGCCGGTTGAATAAACTGATAATTCACAGATTTCTGTAATTAATTATATGATCAAATATTTTATATATACTATAATTATTGATAATGAACTGGGAAGATCTGTCTCAAAATCCGCTGATTCTCAATAACTATGAACTTTTAAGAGACTCGGGCATTCTGAATTACATTGAAGAATTGAAGGAAGACAACAAAGCTCAGGATATACTTCTCAAGGAAGCCTATGAGATCTTCCGTCAGGAATCGGTAGATGAACTTGTCTCTTTAATCATCTCCTATCTATCCGATAAGTTTATTCCATCCAGACTCACCTTCATCCTCAATGAGGGCATCATGGTGAACAGAATAAAAATTCTGTCCTATGAAAACCTTAAAAGCATAGAAACGGATGCCGAAATCAAGTCACTGGAAGGGATGGAGCGGTTTTTTCGTAAATACAGCGGAACCACCAGCTTTCTGATTCTGGAAAATGAGATGACAGACAGAGAAAATCTTGACACATTCCGTACCTTCAATCCCGAAATAGTGGTACCCGTTCTGGGAATATCAGGACTCTATGGCGTAATACTCTTTGCTCCCAAAATTCTGGGAGAGGAATACAGCGCCAAAGAGATTGCCTATATAGACCGTCTGATGCATTTTGTGTCCATAGGCATACAGAATACAATTCACTACGAGCACTCGGTTAAAGATCCTAAAACAGGCCTCTACAACCATAACTTCTTCATACACAGAGTCAATGAGCAGATTGCCCGTTCCAGACGAAGGCAGCAGCCCTTCTCAGTGATCGTTATGGACATCGACAAGTTTAAAAACTTCAATGACACATACGGTCATCTGGCGGGAGATGAGGTCATACTGAACCTGGCCCGGACCCTTCAAAAGACAATCCGGGAAGGAGATATTCTGTCCCGTTTCGGTGGAGAAGAATTTACCGTACTCCTCCCCTATGCCGGAAGGAAGGAAGCCTGGCAGGCCTCGGAACGTCTCAGGGTATCAGTAGAAGAGATGGTTACCGAGTATCAGGGGGAGATACTGAAAGTGACCGTATCTCTGGGAATTGCCAGCTACAACAGTTATGAAAAGCTGAGTGAAAATAATCTTCTTAAACGGGCGGACACCGCCCTGTACCAGTCCAAAAAAAACGGCCGCAACCGGTCTTCCTTCTTTAAATCCGGACTCCTGCAGCATGCCGAAAGTTTTGAAGATAGAGCCGAAGAGTAAACAGTCGGTGAAATTGAAATCTATCGTCATTCTCAGCTTTAACTGTAAACCCGGGAAGTGAATAACTTCCATTCTTTACAGGGAACAGCCTGAAATGGTAATAATAAGGGTTGGAGGTGTGCAATGGACGTGCAAATGACACCATTTCTGAAGAATCAGAAAAAGAAAATCAAAGACCTCGTAGCCCTTCTGTCACAGGAGTACAGCTACGTATCCATACTGGGATGCGACAGCTCGGGGAGCCGGTATCAGATGATGAAAACAGGATCATCTGTTAATGACTCGACCTGGGCGGAAAGAGGATTTGTCTGCCGAGTGTACAACGGAACTGGATACAGTGAATATTCATTTTCCGCTCTGGATGATATAGAACAAACGGCACAAGCCATCAGGGACTGTGTCAATGATGCCGTTCTTCTGAAAAATGAGATGGAGACTTTCAGTTATCCCCTTATTGATGAAGAGGAGTGGACGGATTCCTGGTTTGGAACAGTGGAGGAATCCCCTGCAGAGAAAGGTTCCGAATTTATTATGAATGAGCTCAGGGACAGAATGAACGAGGGGCTGGCACTGGCAGATTTCCTGATCGATCTGAGGGTGATTTACGAGTATGTCCACGTTTCTAAAATCTTTATCTCCACACGGAAAGACCTGGAGCAGTCTTATATCTGGTCCCAGGGGTATCTGTTCCCCATCGGAAAGGGAGAAAAGGGAATAAAATACTCTCACATGAGTTTTTCAGGCCTGAAAGGAACAGAACTTTTGACAGAAATAGGCAATTCACTGAAATCGGCAGTTGAGGAAGTGGGAGATCTACTGAATTCTGACCGCCTGGTTCCCGGTGAATATGAAATTATCTGCGATCCTTCCATGTCCGGTTTAATTGCCCATGAAGCCTTCGGCCATGGTGTGGAAATGGACATGTTTGTTAAAAAGAGAGCCCTTGCTGCCCAATACATGGATAAAGAGGTTGCTTCCTCCAAAGTGGAAATGCATGACGGTGCCGCTGCGTCTCATCAGGTGTCCTCCTTTCTCTTTGATGATGAGGGGACAAAAGGGACAGATTCGCTAATCATCGAAAAGGGTATCCTGAAAATGGGAATTTCCGATGTTCTGTCGGCCATGAAACTGGGAACATCCCCCACAGGCAACGGCAAAAGGGAGTCCTTTGAACGGAAAGCCTATACCAGAATGACCAATACTTTTTTCAGTGCGGGCAGTGATTCTCTGGAAGAGATGATCCGTTCCACCTCCAGGGGGTATCTTCTTGAAAACTTCAGCAGCGGCATGGAAGATCCCAAAAACTGGGGAATACAGTGTGTTGCGGTCAAGGGAAGAGAAATCATTGACGGCAGACTGACGGGGAAAATCGTGTCTCCCGTTTATCTGACCGGTTTTGTACCCGATCTGCTGAAATCCATCACCATGGCAGGTCC
>JAQQAM010000285.1 GCA_028532905.1 Spirochaetales bacterium | reverse complement strand
AACCATTACTGCGCGTGCTATGCGGGAATCTTCCTATATGCCCTATTTTTTCACCAAATGCGGCTTTCGCTGGAATGAGAAAGGGGAATCTTATATCTCACTGGCAACGTCATTTATTGAAGAAGAGATTGAAAATTCCCTGAGACGGATGAAGCTGGATACCATTGACCTGTATCAGATCCACTGGCCCACAGACGAGAAAAATCTGGAAGGAGCCTGGACGGTGATGGCCCGGCTGCTGAAAGAGGGAAAAGTCAGAGCCCTGGGAGTATCCAACTTTTCTGTAAAGCAGATGGAGCTGGTCTCCCAGATTGCACCCATAACCACTCTGCAGCCTCCCTACTCTCTCATTTTCCCCGATGTTGAAAAAGAGATACTCCCCTGGTGCCGTGAGAAGGGAATCGGCGTCATCAACTACTCTCCCATGGCCTCCGGACTCCTTTCTGGAAAAATGACACGGGAACGGATTGCTTCCATGGATGATACGGACTGGCGGAAAAAGAGTCCAAACTTCACAGAACCCAAACTGAGCCGGAACCTGGCTTTGGCGGATCTTCTGACTGAAATCGGGGGCAGCCACAATGCCACAGCCGGTGAAGTGGCCATAGCCTGGACCCTGTGCAACCCGGCGGTAACCGGAGCCATTGTGGGTATGAGGAATCCGGAGCAGGTCAACGGCATTATCCATGCCGGAACAATCCGTCTGACACAAGAAGACCTCAACCGGATAGCCGATGCCCTTAAATGAGCTAAACCTCTCCCCCGATGAGGCCGCGGCCTTTCTTCTGCACTATCACAACCTGGTTCGCCCCCGGACGCTTCAGGGGAAAGACGCCGTGACAAACTATGTCAGAAAAGTAGGCTGCATACAGTTTGATCCCTTGAATGTCTGCGGACGGAATGCTGATCTGGTCCTCCAGTCCCGGATTGAGAACTACAAGACCGGCTGGCTGGATGACGCCCTGTATGAAGACCGTTCTCTGATTGAAGGGTGGAACAAGCAGATGGCCATTTCCGATATAAGAGACTGGCCTCTACTCAGCCGTCTCAGAACCGCACACTCAGCGTCCTACCTGAAGCGTTACAGAGAGATTGAAGATCATCTGGAACGGTATTATGAAGAGGTTAAAACAAAGGGGCCTCTTTCGTCCCTCCATTTCAGTCATGAAGAGAAGGTTGACTGGGCCTGGGGGTCCACCCGCCTGTCCAAAGCCGCTTTGGAGAATCTGTTTCACAGCGGCAGGCTGGGCATCCATCACAGAGAGCATACCCGGCGGGTATATGATCTTATAGAGCGGCTGCTGCCCGAGTCTGTATTGAACACAGCTGATCCCTATCCCGATGAAAAAGCCTACAGAAAAGCGCATATCATCAGAAGGATTGAGGCTGCCGGACTGGCCGGTTTCAGTGCCCGGGATTTCTGGTACGGCATAGCCAGGTGTGATATGAAACAAATCCGTCAGATTATGGCAGAACTCCTGGAGGAGAAAGCTCTTTATAAGGTGAGAATCGCTGACAGCAAACGGGACTGGTATGCCCCTGCCCGGCTGATCGATTCATTCCCGGAGACGGTAGATCCCTATGGAGAGAAAGCGGCTCTCCTGGCCCCCCTGGACAACATGACCTGGAACAGGGAGCTTCTGGAGGATGCATTTGCTTTCTATTACAGATGGGAAGTCTACACCCCCGCAGCTAAAAGGGAATACGGCTACTATGTACTTCCCGTTCTGTATAAGGGAGAAATCATTGGACGCTGTGAACCCTATCTGGAAAAAAAGAATAACAGGATACTGTTAAAAGGATTCTGGCCGGAAGCCGGTATAGAGCCTGATACGGAACTGACAGAGTCCTTAAGAGAGATGTTTGCGGACTTCTGCCGCTTTCTGGGTGCCGGCAGAATGGCCACAAGCCCCTCTATCAGCCCGGCCTGGCGCAGAGCCTTAAAGGGAATTACTTCTTCAGAAGAATAAGATTGCAGCGGAAAGGGGGCTGGTCGGCCAGTGTTCCCCGGCCAATCCGGGACACATAAACGGTGTACTCCCCCTCTCCCCAGTCGATAAGGGTTTTCTTATTCTCCTGTATGATCCACTCCCTGTCTGATGATTTCAACAGGACGGTATTCTCTCCCTCAGCCTGGACTTCCAGTCCATTGAGAACCGCCCCTTCTCTGATTCCCTGAAAAGCCAGGAGGATTTCCTCATTCCCCCTGTAGAGTGTCAGAGTGATGGTAGGGCCGTCGGGTCTTTTCCTGACCGAATACCTGTAGGTCTCGGCGCTGTTCAGGGCAGCCTTGCTGGCAGATTTCCCCAGATCGTAAATGATACTCACAGGTTCTTCACCCTGAATCACCAGCCGGTCATTTTCAATGTTCCAGGAGTTTACGGGACCTGTCGTTCTGGGAATAAGAGTTGTATTCTCACTGCGGCTCTCCGCCGGAACGGGATTGTCCTTTTTACCCAGACTGGTACAGGAGACAAGGGGAATCAGTATCAGAAAGAAAGCTATACAAAATCGTCTCATCAATGTGTCTCCATTAGGGGCAGGACTGGTCTTCTGGGAACGCACTCAGTGGCAATCTCCGCCTCTTCATTGTGAAGGGTACGGGCAGCACCGGCGCTGACATTGTTGTAGTAGAAATAGAGGTTGCCCCAGTCATTGAAATCGGACAGGGTGGTAGTACCTGTTCCGTAAACGGTGTCAGAAACATTGATGTTTTCTGTTACCGGAGAATCATCTGTACCGCTTCCATTCCAGTCGATGGAACCGGAACCGCTCTGCCTGAGCCCCAGAGTTTCATCCAGAGCGGTTTCATCAAGATCACCCCCGGCTCCGTATGAGAAGTCCATATTGTAGGTTGAGCTGAAGGGGCTGTCTATAAAATCGATGGGCAGGAGGAAGGCATAGTTGTAAGAATCTGTGTAATAAGAGTCAGGATAGGATGTAGTCATCTTATCAGCCCAGTTATCAACATCATTTTGATACGGATAATCTTCAGATTCCATATACCGCTCGTAATAATACCTGTCCCATTCGTTGGTTCCGATCCGGGGCAGACCGTTTAACTGATACAGATAGTTCATAATGCTGTAGTAGTTGGGTTTATAATTTTCATTTATATCGCCTCCGTGGCGCAGCCCCAGGGTATGGCCGAACTCATGCATTATGGTGGATGCCTGTGTGTTTACCGTATAATTTTCTATATTCTCATAACTTAACCCAAGGGTGGAGTTTGTTCCGAAGCCCAGTCCCCAGCCGGCCAGAGTAATCAGAAATCGTCTGTCAAACAGATAGGCGATACCTGAAGAACCGTTGTAGGTATATTGTTCAGATCCCATCACCATAAAATAAAAGATCTGTTTTCTGTTTGAAGGCATATATTCGTCCATCAGATCATTGAGATTGGAACTGTAATTTTCACCGGATATGTCGATGTACTGGCTGTAGGGAACCATATGGCTCCGGCCGCTCAGATTATAGGCATCCGTACCCCGCCGGGTAATCTCATCATACCCCTCGTAGAGTCCGTCGGACCCCACATCAAAATGAAGGGCGATGCCGTTTTCCAGGAACTTGGCTTTAACCCGGTCCAGCGCCTTTTTCTGAAGCATCATGCCGCCGTCTTCGGTGGCAGGATTCATGGGGGCAATATGGATGAACAAATCCGGCTGATTCGGTCTGGCTCCCCAGTCATACAGGGGCAGGTTATAGAAACTGGTACCAGGCTGTTCGGCTACATCGGGAATGCCGTCACCGTCGGTATCGGCATAGCTGTCATCCCTCTCATAATTTATATAATTGCTTTCATCCTTACAGGAGGCAAACAGTAAAACAGCGGCAGCTGCCAGTACTAAATATTTTTTCATTATACCCTTCCAATGTGAACTTTCTTTTATTATAGATCTCTTTTTCTTCTGAATCTTCCCATATGATAAAAATATCTGCCACTATTGACAGTTTAAATAGCAATAATTACTATTACTACTCAATTAGAAATACCTAACTTACCTGGAGGATTTTACCAATGAGCGTTTTAGTCGGAAAAAAAGCACCGGATTTTTCAGTTCCCGCTGTGAGCGGCACAGGAGAACTTCTTGATAAATTAACCCTTTCGGAAGCACTGGATGGAAAGTACGGGCTTGTTTTCTTCTATCCCCTGGACTTCACTTTCGTCTGTCCCTCGGAACTGATTGCCCTGGACCGGCAGATGGAAGCATTTCAAGAGAGAAATGTGGAAGTGATCTCTGTTTCCATAGACAGCCACTACACCCACTTTGCCTGGCGCTGTACTCCTGTCAATGAGGGAGGAATCGGACCTGTCAGATACAATATGGCTGCAGATATGAACCATGAAATCGCCCGGGCCTACGGTGTTGAATCGGAAGGGGGCATGGCTTTCAGAGGAGCTTTTATCATTGATAAAGAGGGAATTGTGCGCTCACAGATTGTGAACGACCTGCCCCTGGGCAGAAATATACAGGAAATTATCAGACTGATTGATGCTCTGCAGTTTACAGAGGAACACGGCGAAGTGTGTCCTGTAAACTGGCAGAAAGGCGATAAGGGAATGGACGCCACACCCGAGGGTGTTGCTTCCTACCTCTCAGAAGAGGGAGAAAATCTTTAAAATCATTGGGAGGACTCTCTAAAGAGCCCTCAGATATGCTGGACAAGGCCTGCTTCCTCTGCATAGTCAAAGGCATCAGGATAATTCTCCAGCTCCGCCAGTGTCAGACTGTAGAGCCTGAAATGATCGAGGGGGTGGTCTTCTTTCAGATAGACTGCTTCCTCTCTGGCTTCTTCCTTGTCTGTGAAGACACCGGCTATTTCTTCATTTTCTTCAATAAAGTAAAACCTTTGTACCATATTTACCCTCCTGTCTGTTCATCAGTAACGCTTATTCAGAAACAATCAGCAGTGCATACTTAAAATTTAGCATACCCCCGCTGCTTGTCAAATATTTCAGGAGGATTTCTTCAAAACTTTGACTGATTTCAGAGGATTGGACTATACTGATTTACTGTATAAATTTTGAAAAACAAGGATGGCCTTAGTAAATGGATTTTTTCGATGTTATCTCCCGGCGGTTCAGTTACAGAAAGAGTCTTGACTCATCTCCCCTCCCCCTGGATGATCTGAAAAAAATTGTTCAGGCCGGACTGGATGCTCCTTCCGGTAAAAACGAACAAACAACGGGTTTTATTATTATTCAGGACCCCGAAGTTGTAAAAACAATAAATAAAATGCCCGGGGCCAACGGTTCCATGGCTACCGCTCCCGCCTATATTGCCTGCCATATGAACAAAAAGCCGGTGGAAACCTATTCGGGACATTATTTTGATATTGAGGACTGTGCGGCAGCTGTTGAAAATATGCTTCTGGCGGCGACGGCTATGGGCTATGCTACGGTCTGGATTGACGGCTGGCTGCGTGTAGACGGACGGGCCGAAAGAATCGGAGAGCTCTGCTCCCTTGATGCGCAGAGAATCATACGGATTCTGATTCCTGTGGGCAAGGCGCTGGAAGAACAGAAAAGACCTGTTAAGAAAGGTTTTGAAGAGCGTGTCACAATTGTCTGAAGCTATGGAATCACCCTATCTGTCATTACAGAATATCAACCTCAAAATCAAAAACCAACAGCTTTTTTCCGATTTCAGCCTCACCGTCAATAAGGGTGAAGCTGTTCTTCTGAAAGGGAAATCGGGGAAAGGGAAATCCACCCTGTTGAAGATGATTCCCGGATTTATGAAGTTTGACTCAGGTTCCATTATCCTGGAAGGAAAAGAGCTGAACCGGCATAATCTGAAGTACTTCCGGGAAAGGATCTCCTATGTGAGCCAGGATACGGATCTGAGAAATGAAAATGTGGAACAGCTGCTTCAGGAAATCCTTAAATACAAAGCGAACAGACATATCAGCTGTACTCCCGAAACCTTTAGAGATCTGATCAGGGAATTTCACCTGGAGGAAGACACTCCAGTTAAAAAAATTAGGGAACTGTCGGGAGGAGAACGGCAGAGGCTCGGCATTATTCTGACGATTATCCTGGACAGGGATATCTGGATTATGGATGAAATTACTTCAGCCATGGACCCTGAACTGAAGAAGCTGACAGCCGAAAAACTTCTGTCTCTGAATAAGACTCTGATTCTCACCAGCCATGACAGCCAGTGGGAAAATGACCCCAGGGTCCGTGTGGTGGAGCTCTGATATGGATACAAACGGTATTTCCTACCTGAACTTTTTATATTTTCTTATATTTCTGATTCCCATGATGGCTGTCACCTGGAAAATGAATCTGTCTGTGAACAAGAGGCTGGTCATAGCCGTAAGCAGAATGATACTGCAGCTCAGTCTTGTGGGTATTTTCCTTCAGTATATTTTCAAGCTGGACAAGGGCTGGTTGAACCTGCTTTATGTGTTTCTCATGATGCTGGTAGCCAGTTTCTCGGTCATGAAAAGCTGCAACAGAAAAGAAGCCCCCTATCTGCCTATTATTCTTTTCTCCTTTGCCCTGCCCAATACGGTGATGATGCTGTTTTTCAACCGCTTCATAGCCGATATTGATGTGATTCTTTCGGCACAGCACACCATTCCTATTGCGGGGATGCTCCTGGGAAACAGTCTGAACAGCATTATTATTGCGGTCAACAGATTCTATTCCGATCTGAAAGAGGGAGAAAAAGAGTATTTTATGATGCTGGGTATGAGCGGCAGCCGTTCAGAGGCCATACGGCCCTATTTCAGAACGGCACTGCTGACCGCACTGAATCCGACTCTGGCGTCCATCGAAACCATAGGTCTGGTAGCCCTACCGGGAATGATGACCGGACAGATTCTGGGCGGGGCACTTCCCCTGACAGCCATCAAGTATCAGATTGCCATTATGCTGGCCATTATGATTGTCCGCTTTGCCGCTGCGGCTCTGACCATATTCATGACCACCCGCCTGGCCTTTGATGACTTTGACATCCCTGCGGGGCCATGAAGCTCTTATTTCCGTGGTCTGACCCGGGATGTAGCCTCCCCTTCATAGGGGTTTTCCGGCCAGTAGTGTTTGGGATAGCGGCCCCGCAGCTCCTTTCTCACTTCTGCATAGGTGTTGTCCCAGAAGCTCTTCAGGTCCTTTGTTATCTGAATAGGACGCTGTGCCGGGTTCAGAAGCCTGAACAGAAGAGGAATTTCTCCTCCCAGCAGGGGTGTTTCCATCAGCCCGAAGACCTCCTGGAGCCTCACGTCCAGAGCAGGGGATGCGGGGTCTGAATAATCGATTCTGATCCGGCTCCCTGAAGGAACCTGATACCGTTCGGGCACCTCTTTTTCCAGAAACTTCTGCTGCTCCCAGTTCAGTAAAGAGAGCAGTCCGTCCTTCAGCTTCCCCTCCAGTCTGCCCTTGATCAGAAGGGGTATAAACCAGAGATCCAGCCGGGACAGAAGACTTTCCTCATCAAAGGATGGCCAGCCCTCAGGACAGCGTTTCAGCTCCCCCGCAAAGCGCAGCCGGGTCAGACAGGCCGTATCTTCTTTTGACCAGGGCAGCAGAGCCAGCCCTTTTCTTCTGAACAGTCCGGCCAGTTCTTCGGGTAATGCGGGGTCTGAGCTGTCCGGCGCGGCCGATCTCGACTGTAGATTCAAAGCGGCCAGAGCCTCTATACTGCGGCATTGCAGTCTGTTTTTCTGTTCATCCCAGCTGTATTGTTTCCGTTCTGATATCAGGGGTGACAGTTCCTGCCTGATCTGATCCCGGGTTAATGGAGCCGACAGGAAACAGGCGGGAATGTCCCCGCCGCCGCCCACTACAGGGACGATCAGAAAGTCCTCTGTCTGCAGAGGGTCCTCGGGCAGGAGGCGGCAGTTGCTTCCTCCCGATAGCTGGTACACCCTGTCCCCCCTGAGGCCGGCTATTCTATCGGGATAGGAGTGGCAGAGAAGCCGGGCACAGTCTTCCGGGACAAGTTCATCCCGCTTCGGTTTGCGTCGGGACCCCAGAAATCCCTGCCAGCTGTTCAAAATGGCTCTGATCCCTTTGTGATTCCTGTCTCTGCCTGCTTTCAGATACTCCATGCGCAGCCTGATATCAGATCCCTTTGCACGGGGAAGCCAGTCTCCTTCGGTCAGCAGAGCCGCCAGAGCGCAGGCCGTCTGTTCCAGAGGGGTTGTGCGGTAACGCTCCAGCATATGCGCCAGCCGGGGATGGGTGCCGTAACGGCTCAGCCTGCGTCCTTCCTCAGTTAACTCACCGTCTTCGCCTGTAATTTCCAGAAGAGTCAGAAGCCGGGACGCCTGATGATAATGGGCAGCGGGAGGGGGATCAATCCAGGACAGGTCTTCCGGTTTTCTGGCACCCCACTGCCGCATTTCCAGAATCAGGGGTGCCAGATCGGCATTCAGCATTTCAGGCGGGGTAAAATCATCCATTAAATGCTCATCCTGCTCCGACCAGAGTCTGATGCAGATTCCTTCCTGAAGGCGGCCGGCCCGGCCGGCTCTCTGCTGTGCAGAGGCCCGGGAGACAAAACTGGTCTTCAGACGACTTAACCCGGCATTGGCATCAAAGGCCGGTTTCCGTACCAGCCCCGTATCAATGACACAGCTGATTCCCGGGATGGTCAGACTGGTTTCGGCAATGGACGTTGACGCAATCACCATCCGTTCTTTCCCGGGATTGAGCACCCGGTCCTGCTCCGGGGCACTCAGCCGGCTGTAAAGGGGATAAAATCTGATATTCCCTGGAAAGCTGCCCTCTGCTTCAACAGCTTCAAGGAAAGAACGAATCTCTCTTTCCCCCGGCAGAAAAAGAAGCACATTTCCCCTGCTCTCCTCCAGCCCTGTGCGGAGGGCTCTTATGATTCTCCTGTTATCCGGTCTCATGTCCAGAGGCTTTTCATCCCGCCTGAGGGCCACCGGATACATCCGCCCCTCACTGCTGAGACAGTGGATATCCGGGAATATACGTTTTAGGGGTTCCGCTTCCGGTGTGGCGGACATAATCAGGATTTTCAGATCAGGCCGGAGTTCGGACTGAACCTCCTTGAGGAAGGCTGCAGAGAGGTCTGTAAAGAGGTTTCTTTCATGAAACTCATCCATGATGACCAGAGAGATTCCTTCCAGAAAAGGATCATCCTGTATCATCCGGATAAAGACTCCCTCTGTTACCAGCTCGATTCGGGCCCGGGGGGATGAGCAGACATCTCCTTTCACCCTGTAGCCAATGAGCTCTCCGGTTTTTCTGCTGTACAGGGAGGACATATAACGGGCCAGAGACCGGGCGGCCATGCGTCTGGGTTCCAGAATAATAATTTTATCCGGACAGAGATTCTCATCCATAAGAAACAGGGGCAGAATGGTGGATTTACCGGCTCCCGGATCGGCCTGCAGAAGGAAGGTACTGTATTGGTTCCAGCTCTCCCGGAGTGCGGGAAACAGTTGGGATACGGGAAAGCCGGCATATTGTGCATTATTCATCTCAAAAACCAGAATATCCCATACACCGGGTTATGGGAATTCATAAAATGCCGTGATATGCTGATGCCCATGAATTACAAATCCCTGGACAGACGGATCAAAAGGCATATTATTGCCGGTGACAATGCCATATTTATGGCGATTCAGCCCGGCCTGGAAGAGGCCGGAGAAATGGAACTGAAACGGATGGGATTGCCCGCAGTCAGAGAGCCGGAACCGGGAAGCCTGACCACCACAGCCGGACTGGAAGAGCTGTGGCGTCTTGTTCTGACAGGAAGAAGTTTTTCCAGGATCTATCTGCGGTTGAAAGAGTTTAAAGCCCAGGGCTTCCGGGAGCTGAAAAGCAGACTGGAATCCATCCCCTGGGAACTCTATCTCAGAGAACGCTGTGAGTACAGCGTAAAAGTGTCCACCGCCCGTTCCCGGCTGCATGTTCATGAGAAGATTATAAAAAGCCTCAATCACTCCCTGGCAGAACATTTCAGGGCTCTGGAGGCTCAGCCTCCTGTGTTTACAGAAGAGGCAACGGGTGAAGCAGAAACTCAGAGAATCATTATCCGGGCTGTGGAGGACCGTTTCACAGTCAGTCTGGATGCCGGAGGGGGGGCTCTGAACGAACGGGGGTACAGGCAGCATATCAATGAAGCCCCTCTCAAGGAGAACACAGCCTCTGCCCTGCTGATTCTGGCAGGAATCCATGGAACCGGCAGACTGATTGATCCCATGTGCGGCAGCGGGACTTTTTCACTGGAAGCCATGGGCATCAGTGCCGGGGGAATCACAGCACCCGAAAAATCCTACCCCTTTGAGTACTGGCCCTCCTTCCGGCCGAACCGATATGACTGGCTGGTGAGAACCATCAGAGAACAGCAGAACAACCCTCTGCAGGTGACAGCTACAGACATTGACCCGAAAAGCCTGGACGCCGCCCGGAAAAACCTTGAGCACTTCGCTGAACAGAGCGGCATCAGGATTGAAAACATGAGTATCCACCGGGAGGATTTCTTTAAAAACGGGGCTCCTGAAGGATCAGTGGGAGAAGAGACCCTTGTGATACTGAATCCTCCCTACGGCAGGAGACTGCCTGTACAGGATCAGATGGATTTTTTCCGGAAAACAGGAACTGTGATAAAAGAGACATACAAGGGCTGCCGCTGGGGAATCATTGCTCCGGGACTGGAATGTGAAAAAGCCCTGGGTCTTCACTGGGACAGAAAATTCCTCTTTAAAAACGGCGGGTTTCCCGTCAGTTTTATCACAGGCCGGTCCTGAGGTTTTGAGGTTTTGAACAGCGATTGAAGAGACATTTAGGGACAAAAGGGGCATCAGGCAATACAGCCGGAAAATCTATTTAACCCACTTGTCCTCAGTCAGGGGTTTATACTCAGCCATCACATCCAGCAGAACTGCCGGATTCTTTTCCACCAGAAGAGTGTCACAGTGGCTTTGTTTCAGAAATCCCTCTTTCACAGTGTGGGCAAACTGCTGCAGCAGGGGGCTGTAGAAATCCTGAGTGTTCAGAAGAGCCACCGGTTTTTTATGATATCCCAGCTGACTCCAGGTAAAGGCTTCCAGGATCTCCTCAAAGGTTCCTATTCCCCCGGGCAGGGCAATAAAACCGTCAGACAGTTCATGCATTTTCTGTTTTCTGCTGTGCATATCGGGTACCACCAGAGTATCGGATCCCGGCAGGGGCGGCACTTTGCTGTGGATGGCTTCGGGAATGATCCCTGTCACCCGGCCCCCTTCCTCCAGAACAGTCTGAGCCAGTATGCCCATAAGTCCCACATTGCCCCCGCCGTAGACGAGTTTGAGCTGCCGGCGGGCCAGTTCCAATCCCAAACGGCGGGCGTCCTCTCTGTAAAAATTAGAAAATCCTGTACTAGATCCACAGAAAACACATATACTGTTCATCCCTGAACTATAGCTGTAATTCATAATCCCCTCAAGCTGATGGATTATGGCAGGAGGATCATCCATGTTTGATTACTGTCCAAAATGCCGGAAACCCTCTCCGGATTTTATAGATCATAAAAAAACTGTATGCCCGGAATGCGGCTTTACTCTGTACCAGAATACGGCGGCAGCAGTTGCTGTTCTTGTAAAACAGAAAAACAGATATATAATCTTGAGAAGGGGCCGGGAGCCCGGAAAGGGAATGCTTGATCTGCCGGGAGGCTTTGTTGATCCGGGAGAATCGGCGGAGGACAGCTGCCGCAGAGAAATACGGGAAGAACTGGGAATAAAAATCAGTAATTTGCGGTATATCTGCAGCCGTCCGAACATTTATCCCTATAAAGGTGTAACCTACCATACCTGTGATATGTTTTTTACAGCAGAAAGCGGGGATGATGTTTTTACCCGGCAGGAAGATGAAATTGATGAGATTCTCCTTCTAAGCAAAGAGGAGATTGAAATAAATCAGTTCGCTTTTGACTCTATTAAAAATCTGCTGAAGGATAAGCTTGGTGCCTGACCGGTACCGGTTTCTTTTAGCTTTACAGCACTGGGAGAATTAAGAATGCTTTCTTTAACTCAGGAAATGAAAAATGAAATCAGACAAGCCTGCATGGACATGCCTGACGGTGAATTAAACAGAATGCTCCGCAGGGGAATCTCTGCGTTCCGACTGCTGGTTCTGGGATGCCAGACCAACTCCATTCCTCTGATGCTCCAGGCCATCGAGATGGGTGCGGATATTAACGGCAGAGATCAGGAGTCCTGGACCCCCCTGATGCATGCCGCCTATTACAATAACCTGGATGCCATTGACTGTCTTCTGGAACGGAATGTCAGGCTTCATACCCGCTCCGATCAGGGTGAGTCGGCTGTGTATATAGCAGAAAAAGAGAGAAACCGCATCACAGTGGATCTGTTTAATGAACGGCTCTATAAAATCCGCATGAAACATGCAGGGATTCTGATTGAAGCCCTGAGAACCATTGAGGAAGAGAGAAAAAAACCGGCGGAAGCCCGTGACAGACGGGCACTGGCCCTCTCCTGCATCGACAGAGCCTATGTCTGGTGGGTGGGAGAAGAGTATCCCGAAAAAGTACTGAAACTCTTCCACAGAGCCTATCAGCTGGATCCCAGAGTGGGAGCCTTTCCCTATGCCTCCATTCTGGCCAGCTCGGGGAATCAGGAAGAAGCACTGGACATACTGGAAATGATCCAGAGACGCCACTGGACCACAATTCCCAGGGAAGGGATGATCGAGAGCGGACTCTTTGTCAATCTTGAAGAATCACCCCGCTGGAAGAGGATTCTCAAGCGCTGGCCCCAGGCCGTTCAGTAAGATCTAGTCATCCCTGGCTTCCAGTTTTTCCGCCGCCTCCTCCACAACGGGCTCTATAATGTCCGTGCGGAGAGACCGGAGGGATTCAGCCTGTGCATATAGATCGTTCCTGAGTGCGGTTAAGGACTCTCTGACCTCTGTCACTTTCTTATCCGTTTCTTTTAGGCCGTCAAAGAACTCACCCGCTTCCCCCTGAAGCGCCTTGTCCAGGTCATAGAGGGTTTCATCCAGATTCAGCAGGGTCTCCACAATCTCCGGAGTTTCCGAGTCGATCAGTTCATTGACTTCCGCATCTATCAGAGCTTTTCTCTTTTCATCTGTGTCGGCAGGATGTCCCCGGTGACAGGAAATCAGGAGAACAAAAAGTATGAGCAGCCCGGGTAAACGAAAAAAGTTCATACCCCTATCTTAATCTTCCTGACCGGCCTCTTCAACAAGCCGGCTCTCTTTCTGTAGAAGACGGTTCCGTCTGTGAATAAGAGCGCTGTGCAGTTTCTGATCCTGCAGAGGAAGGTCACGGAGCAGTTTTTCCGTCAGAGTCAGAGCACCGCTTATATCCTTCTGTCTGTGTTCCAGGTATTTGGCCATTTCCACGGCGGCAAAGGGAGAGAGTCTTTTCTGCAGGATGGAGGTCCAGAGAGCCGCAGCCTCCTCCCACTGTCCTGTGCGTTTCAGCTGCAGGGACAGAAAGACTTCCGCCTTATGATCAGACCGCGTGACCGCTTCTTTCAGAAACTCCATCCCCCTCACATCATGTCTGTCCAGAAGAAACCGTCCCAGGGCACAGGAGTCCCGGCTTGCCAGCTGACGGGGGTTAATGAGAAACGCCTCCAGCTCTTTGAGCAGGACGGCCAGAGACAGAATATCCATATCATTATGCTCCAGAACCCTGTTCAGATCCGGATGATCCCCTTCTTTCAGAAAAGAGAACCAGATATCCGGGATTTCGGCGCCGGGAATATCATCTTCCCGGTGAATAGCCAGTAACTGTTCCTCCACAGTACCCAGACGGCAGTCGGGAAGCCTGTTTCTGAACAGAGAGCGTACAGGATACAGAAGATCCAGCTGATCCCCCATGCGGCAGTGAAAGCGGTTCATCAGAAAACGGGTTTCCAACAGGGGTTTATCAAAGGATTTACCATTATAGGAGATAAAGAGACTGCTCCTGCGGATCTCCTGATCCAGAAGTTGCAGCATGGCGGCTTCTCCGGGGTAATCCTTCAGAAAGAACTGGGTGATATGGAACTCATCCCCTGCGGGCCTGCCTATGCCCACAAGAAAGGCAATGTTTCCGGCACCGCCAGAGAGTCCTGTGGTCTCGGTATCGTAAAACAGCCACTCCTTCTGATCCGGCCAGGCTGAATTGAGGAGTCCGCTGCTTTTAAAATCCGCCAGGGGAGACGGACAGATTCGCTTTTTGACCCACAGATCGGGTGCCGGAGAACTCCACTCCCCTTTCAGGGTTTTTAATGGCGGCGTCTGCTGCAGATCAGCTCCCCCACCGGGGTGTGTTTTTCCAGCAGCTCCAGCCGGGGACGGTGCTTGAGACACAGCCCCCTTTACTCCTTCCTTCCGGGCCTCTTTCTGAGCCTTTTTCAGCCGGGACAGACGGTCGGACAGACCGGGTTTCATTTCCCGTCCTCCAGCCAGATGCGCAGAAAATCCCTGGTCAGGATACGGGGATTGGATTCAAACTGATCCTGCTGATCCGGAGGGCCTACACAGGAAGGACAGCCTTCACTGCAGCTGCACTCCGCCACAAGATCGAGACAGGCTGTAAGAATCTCCGTCATTTTGGCTGTGAAATTATCCGCCAGACCGATGCCCCCGGGGTAGGTATCAAATACAAAGATACCGGGACACTCATAATGGGGATCCCGGACCCGTCCGGACACGCCGATATCCGTCCCCCGGCACAGCAGAAACAGGGGGGCCGTATTCCGCAGAAGGGTGGCCACACGGGACAGGACGGGGGCCTGCATCAGATCGGGCACCATGGAAAAGGCTCTGCCTGCAGGGCTCTCATCCGTCAGGGAAAGGAACACCGATCGGGTGTGGATTTCCTCTTCCGGCAGGTGGATTTCACCGTAACCGATATTCTCATGGGTCTGAAATTTAATCTTTTTGTACTTGGAGACTTCATTGCGCAGAAGAATATCGCAGTGTTTGACTTTCTGCCCCTTCACATCGGTCTCGCCGTCCTCTTCCAGTACCTTGATATCCGATTTAAGTATGGAATCGGTGTAGTAGTTTACATCCGACTCTTCCACCGTACACAGATGATTTTCTAGGTCCAGTTTTTTAACAATGTACTGTTCTCCCCGGTGCAGGTAGATGGCTTCATCAAAAATAAGCTCCCGGGCCGAATGGCTGTCCATCTCCCCGATGACGTTGTGCCGTCCTTTGGTGGTGTCGATAATCACAACATTCTCTGCGGCTCCGGTGCGCAGGGAGATCTGCTCCGAAGGATAGGAGCGGTCAGCCCAGTACCAGCTGTCACCCGTATGCCGGAGAACACCGTTCTCCTCCAGATAGGCCAGAAGAGCCGATATATCGCCGGGGAATCCCTCTCCCTCCCGGAAGGGGATCTCAAAGGCTGCACATTTCAGATGATCCAGAAGAATAAACAGGTTGTCGGGATCGATAAAACCCGACTCGGGATTGGAACCGAAAAAGTACTCGGGAGTCTGCACCAGGTACTGATCCACGGGAGAGCTGGAGGCGATAAAAAAAGCGGCCGAAAGGGCGGAGCTTCTACCCGCACGACCCGCCTGCTGCCAGGAGGAGGCTATAGACCCGGGAAAACCCGCCAGAACAGCCGCATCCAGACCACCAATATCGATTCCCAGCTCCAGGGCATTGGTGGAGACAACGCCCTGAATATCACCGTCTCTGAGCCCCTTCTCTATTTTCCGTCTTTCACCGGGTAAATAGCCGCCCCTGTAGGACTCTACTTTGATCCGGGAATTGTCGTTATAAACATTCTGAAGCTTTTTGTTGATATATGAGGCCACCAGTTCGGTTTTCACCCGGGACCGGGTAAAGACAATGGTCTTGATGCCGCTGTTGAGCAGGCGCACCGCCATCTGCTGAGAGCTGTTGACCACCCCTTTCCTGATTCCCTGCACCGCATCCACTAGAGGGGGATTGTAAAACACAAGATGTTTTTCTCCCGAAGGCGCCCCGTTATTGTCCACCAGAGTGACAGGTTTCTCGATTATCGCTCTGGTCAGCTCAGCAGGATTCCCGATGGTGGCGCTGCAGCAGATAAACTGGGGATTACTGCCGTAAAAGGCGGCGATCCGTTTCAGACGCCTGAGGAGGTTGCACATTTGGGAACCGAAAACACCCCTGTAGGTATGCACCTCATCCAGGACGATGTAGCGCAGGGATTTGAAAAAGTCGATCCATTTGGGGTGGTTGGGAAGAATCCCTGAATGGAGCATATCGGGATTGGAAATAATTATCCGTCCCGACTGCCGGGCAGACATCCGGAGAGATCCCGGCGTATCTCCGTCATAGGTACTGACCTTGATGGGGATTTCATCACTGAGAACAATGTCATTCAGGGCAGACTGCTGATCCTGGCTCAGAGCTTTTGTGGGAAAGAGATACAGAGCCCTGCTCTCACTTTCTTCCAGAAGGGTTTTCAGAACCGGCAGGTTATAGCACATGGTCTTTCCCGAAGCGGTGGGTGTCACCACGCAGAGGTCTTCCCCCCTTTCCGCCGCTGCATAACACTCTGCCTGATGACTGTACAGGCTGGTTATCCCTCTTCCCTCGAGAGCCCGGGTCACAACAGGGGGAAGTGAATCGGGAATGGGACTGAATTTCCCCTCTCTGGAAGGGAGGATCTCCCAGCGGGTCACATTATCCATAAAAGCCGGATTATTCTTTAAACCGTCCAAGAAAGATCGTACTTCACTCATGCAGATCAGCTTAACATATTTTTAGGAGTTTGCATCTATTTTGAACTTAAATTAGTTTTATAGTGTATGCAAAACAGAAGGTATGCCTTATTATCTTGATTTAAAATCCATGAGAAGTATGAGAGATTGACGAAGTTTCTTGATATATGGATTTGAGGCTCTATAATAGAGGAAACCCCGTATGAAAGTACGGGAACTGAGCAGTAAGCCGGAGATTTTTTATGACGAAACCATTGAGCATCATTCTTGGAGGAGGTAAAGGAACCCGCCTCTATCCCCTTACAAAAGAACGGGCCAAACCTGCTGTTCCCTTCGGCGGGAAATTCCGTCTTGTGGACATTCCCATTTCCAACTGCATCAACTCCGGTTTAAGAGACATTTTTATTCTGACTCAGTTCAATACCGCCTCTCTCCATTTTCATATCAGCAATACCTACCGGTTCGACACTTTTTCCGGAGGATTCGTAGAGGTTCTGGCTGCCGAGCAGACTTTTGACAACACTGACTGGTATATGGGAACCGCCGATGCGGTGCGGAAAAACCAGTTTCACTTCCGTTCCCAGGAATCCACTCATTATATAATTCTGTCGGGAGATCAGCTCTACCGGATGGATCTGAAAGAGTTTTTCAAACAGCATCTGGCCAGCGGTGCGGACGTGACCATTGCCACCACCCCCGTTTCCCGGAAAGATGCGGATCAGCTGGGAATCGTACAGCTGGACAACAGAGGTTTTATCAGCAGCTTTCTGGAAAAACCGGGTCCTGATAAAAACATAGACGAATACAAAATGCCGGCGTTGAAAAAAACAACCGAAGGCATTCCCGTTCATAAGGACTATCTGGCCTCCATGGGCATCTACATCTTCAATGCCGATGCTCTGGACAGGGGTCTGGATAATGAATATACGGATTTCGGCAAGGAAGTCATTCCGGCCATGATAGAGAAAGCCAAGGTCAGGGCTCATGTCTACAAGGGCTACTGGGAAGATATCGGAACAATTCGAAACTTCTTTGACACCAATATCAACCTGGCCACCCCCAGACCTTTTTTTAATATGTACGATATGGAATATCCCATCTATACCCACAGACGGGATCTCCCCCCTTCCAAGATTAACTCCTGTCATTTCCACAGGGCTCTGGCGACAGAAGGTTCCATCATTAACGGAGAATCGGTGGTGGATTCTCTTGTGGGAGTCCGTTCGGTCATCCAGAAAGGAGCCACTCTGGACCATGTCTACACCATGGGTACCGATATTTACGAGACTCACAGAGACAAGGAGATAAACCGCGCCATGGGACGCCCCGATATC
>JAQQAM010000284.1 GCA_028532905.1 Spirochaetales bacterium | reverse complement strand
CCGGAAATGTGACGAACATGCCCGGAATATCACAAGCGTTCTGGAGAAATTTAAACAGTTTACCGACTATCAGAGGCTCTTCAGGATCGGACTGATCCTCTTTTATGCCATCTTTCTGGTGCCCCTTCTGTTTCTGGGCTTTACGGTAGCCCTGTATATCAGTCAGCGTCTGATTCAGCCCTTCCTTGGTCTGGAAGAAGCCACAAGGAAAGTGGCCCAGGGGGATTACTCCTATCGGCTGCTAAGCAGGGATAAGGACGATTTTTCCTTTCTCACAGACTCCTTCAATACAATGGTCAAAGAACTGGAAGTCTCCAGAAAAGAGACCCTGCAGACAGAGAAAGTCTCTGCCTGGCAGGATATCGCCCAGCGCCTTGCTCATGAAATCAAGAATCCCCTGACCCCCATCAGACTCTATGCCCAGAGGGTTCTGAACCGTCTGAATGATGACGAGATACCCGAAGAGGTTATCCGGAAGGGAATGGACCGGATTCTTGTGGAAGTGGATAATCTGAATAATCTGCTTTCCGAATTCAAAGAGTTCGCCCGGCAGAAGCCGCCCTCTCTGGAGCAGATCAATCTGAAGGATTTTCTGTATACCATCATAGAGATTCTGGAGGAATCTGCACCGGGAGTCTCCTTTATCACCGAAGATCTGCCGGATGATATTGTTCTCCAGGCGGACAACGGCCAGTTCCGGCAGGTGTTTAACAATCTTCTGTCCAATGCCATTCAGGTTATGGAAGGGAATGGCGTAATAATTATCAGGGCCGATCTTGTGAAAAAAGGGTATTCTGTCTACTGTAGAATTCAGGTGTCAGATTCGGGTCCCGGAATTCCTGAAGATATGCTGGGGCAGGTATTCAACCCCTATTTTACGACCAGAGAGGAGGGTACCGGTCTGGGCCTCTCCATTGTAGAACGAATTATTCACGATCATAAAGGAAGGATCTGGGTGGAATCCGCCCAGGGAGAAGGGACAACCTTTTATCTGGACTTGCCTTATGAGGAGCTGTATGGAAAAGATACTGATCATAGATGACGAAGCCTCTGTACGGGAAGTTCTGAAGGACATTCTCAGTGATGAGGGCTATGAGATATTTGAAGCCCCCGATGGAATCGAAGGGCTCCGGCTGATGAAAACCGAACCGATTGACCTGGTTTTTCTGGATATCTGGCTTCCCCAGATGGGGGGAATCGATGTTCTCAAGCGTATCCGGGAAGAGTATCCGGTTGTTTCTGTTCTTATTATATCAGGACATGCCAATGTGGATCTTGCGGTTAAGGCCATAAAGATCGGCGCCTTTGATTTTCTGGAAAAACCTCTGGATCTTACCAGGGTTCTGACCCTCAGCCGGAATGC
The DNA here is from genome assembly GCA_028532905.1 of Spirochaetales bacterium. Lineage (GTDB taxonomy): Bacteria > Spirochaetota > Spirochaetia > DSM-2461 > DSM-2461 > Oceanispirochaeta. The sequence goes on along the minus strand of JAQQAM010000284.1, from coordinate 6,474 downwards.
TCTGGAGCTTGAAAAACTCAGGAAAGAGAACCGGTCTCTCAAAACAGCCAGACAGTCGGAAGACAGGATGGTGGGAGAGAGTCCCGGGATCAAACAGATACGGGATATTATCAGTCAGAGTGCCGATTCGGAAGCCAGGGTTCTGATTCTGGGAGAAAACGGTACGGGTAAGGAGCTTGTGGCCACGGCTCTTCATGCCAACAGCTCAAGACGGAATGAACCTTTTGTGGAGGTCAACTGTGCGGCTATTCCGGAAAACCTGATAGAGAGTGAGCTTTTCGGTCATGAAAAAGGGGCCTTTACAGGAGCGGCAACCCGGAAAAAGGGTAAGTTTGAGCTGGCCGACGGGGGGACTATTTTTCTGGATGAAGTGGCGGATATGTCTCTGGCGGCTCAGGCTAAGGTGCTTAGAGCCATTCAGGAAATGACCTTTGACAGAATCGGCGGAACCGAGCAGATCTCGGTGGATGTGAGGATCATCTCTGCAACCAATAAGGATATTCAGAGAGAGATTGAAGCCGGCCGCTTCCGTGAGGATCTGTACTTCCGTTTAAATGTTGTGCCCATAACGGTACCGTCTCTGAAAGACAGAATTGAAGACCTCCCCCTGCTGGTTGAGCATTTTATGAAGCTCTTCACCCCTGCCGGGCAGGAACCGAGAACCATATCTCCGGAAGGACTGGCAGAAATGAGCCGTTTCCCCTGGACAGGGAATATCCGGGAATTGAAAAACTTCGTGGAAAGAATTACTATCATGACAGACGAGAGCGAGATTTCTGCAGAAACCGTAAGCAGTTTTCTGGGAGAGCAGAAGCTGGTCAGGAAGTCTCCTCTTCTGGAAAAATTCGGTGCTATGAAGCTGAATGAAGCCAGAGATGAATTTGAACAGATCCTTTTACAAGACAGACTGGAGACAAACGGGTATAATATATCCCGGACGGCCCAGGATCTGGGAATTTATCCCAGCAATCTTCATAGTAAGATTAAGAAGTACGGTCTGGAAATAAAAAAATGAAAGCATTAACGAAAAGACAGGGTGAGATTCTGGAGTATATCCGGAGTTATATCCAGGACAATCAATATCCTCCTTCCATCCGTGAAATCGGACGGAATTTCAGCATCTCTGTAAAAGGTGCCTATGACCATGTCAAAGCTCTGGAAAAAAAGGAAGTCATTTCCATCAGTCACAACAAGTCCAGAGCCATCACCCTGGCACCGGAAGAAGAAGGGCAGGAAGAGACCAGAAAAATTCCTATTCTCGGCAATGTGGCGGCGGGTCTGCCCCTTTTTGCCGAAGAAAACCATGACGGTTCGGTGACTCTTCCCTCTGATATGCTGAAACAGGGCAACCTGTTTGCTCTCCGGGTTCAGGGAGAAAGTATGACAGGCGCCGGGATTTTTGACGGGGATCTGGGTGTCTTTGTGCAGCAGCCTGTTGTGAATAACGGAGAAATTGTGGTGGCCATGGTGGATGATGCGGTAACCCTCAAACGTTTTTTCAAAGAGAAGAACCGGGTTCGTCTACAGGCGGAGAATCCTGCCTTTCCGGCCATTTTCACTCAGGATGTAAGGATTCTGGGAAAACTCATTACCATTATCAGGCAATATGGCTGACAAACAGCTTCATATGCTTCTGGGCCCCGAAAAAGGGCAGAAAGACCAGTATCTGGATAACCTGAAAAAGAGCCTCAAAAAGAAATACGGTGAAGATCCGGAATCTCACAGATTCTATCCCTTTGATACGGATATGAGTCAGATTCTCTCCATACTCCGGAACGGTTCCCTGTTCTCCGCTCACAAGATGGCGGTCATTCTCAACAGCGAAGAGATTAAAAAAGCAGGGGATATCAAAATGCTCAGCCAGTTCTGCAAGAACATGCCCGAGGACGTGACTCTGGTCATTATGAGTGATTCCGTCTCTGTAGATAAAAGGCTGACCGCTCTGGTTCCTTCTTCAGAGAAAAAGATCTTCTGGGAAATGTTTGATAATCAGAAGAAGGGATGGGTCCAGAAATACTTCTCCGATCAGGGCCTGAAAATCGAAGCCAAAGCCATAAATATCATCCTTGAAATGGTGGAAAACAATACGGCCGATCTGAAAGAAGCCTGTCAGAAACTGGCGTTCTATTTCAGCATTGGCGATGTTATCCGGGAAGAGGATATCGATAATTTTGTTTATCACAGTAAAGAGGAAAATGTATTTACCCTGTTTGAGAAGATGCTGTTGAAGGATCTCTCGGGGTCTCTGGAAGTCTTTTCCAAAATAACACTGTCCGGTGATACGGATCTTGTGTATCTGCTGTCCGGTCTGATGCGTCAGATTCGCAGAGTGTTAAAGGTTAAGATGGCAGTTGCCGAAGGTGAATCTATACAGACAGCTTTTCAGATGTACGAAGTCAGAGGGAAAAAGAATCAGAAAGTAACCGGGGACGGTCTGAGGAAGTACGGTCTCAAAGAGCTTGAACAGATTCAACGTGAAGGGGAGGTACTTGATCGGCAGATGAGGGAATTGAAAAAGGAGATGCAGGTAATTGCATTCCAGCTTTTTCTCACACGTTCTCTCAAGAGGTATTCTATAGACTGAATCCCCTGTCCGCTGCACGGACAGAGACAATCTGACCAGATCATAATTTTATGAGATCCCTGTATAAAACTCTGATAATACTTGTATATGGTCTCATGTTTGCCGCCCTTCTGTTCCTTATTGTGATGAACACCCGGAGTGTCCCGGCACTTGTCATCGAAATAATTCTAGCGTTTATGATCTCCTATCCTTTGAGTCACTACCTGTTCAGGATGATGAACAAGGACAGGGAAAAGCTGATCGAAAAGATCTATTTTGACCGCGCCACCGGTCTGCCCAACAGAGAGAAACTGCGCCTGGACTCTGTCCGGACTGATTCGGTGCTCTTTCTTATGAATATTGATTCCTTTAAAGAGGTGAATGACTTTTACGGAAATGCCGTGGGAGATGCGGTTATTCAGTCTCTTGCCAAAAGGCTCCGTTCTCTGGCCCGCTCATCCTATTCCCGTCTTTTTGAAGGGGTCAAACTCTATAAGCTTGAAATTGATGAGTTTGCTTTTCTGTTTAATTATCCCCTTGATACGGAGCGGCTTAACCGGACTGCAGATATCATTGTGGAGATGGTGAATGACTATCCTTTTCAGGTGGAGAATGCAGAGATTACGGTTACCGTGACACTGGGAATCGCTGTGTTATCCGAAGCCGGTCAAACAGATGATCTCAGCAAGAGGACTCCCGGGATCCTGGCCCAGGCCGATATGGCTCTGAAGAAAGCGAAGGAAAAACATGTTCCTTTTCTTGTGTACCACCATTCCATGGATATTCCCCGGGAATATTCCGAGAATATCCGCTGGACCCACGAAGTAAAGCAGTCTATCAAGGAAGACCGGATCATCCCCTTTTTCCAGCCCATTATCAACAACAGAACCGGATTGATAGAGAAATTTGAATGTCTTATGCGTATTGTTGACGAGGAAGGGACTCTGATTTATCCCGAAAAATTTCTGAAGATCTCCAAGCGCTCAAGGCAATATGCCACTCTCTCGAGAATCATGCTCAGAAAAGTGGTCAGGGAGATGAAGAATACCACAAAGGACTACTCCTTCAATATTTCTGTGGAAGACATTCAGAACCGGGATACGGTCATGTTTGTGAGACGAATTCTGGAAAACCACTGGAAAGAAGCCCCCCGTATCATTTTTGAGATTCTGGAAAGTGAGAATATTGAAGGGGTTCCCGAGGTTCCCGAATTTATCCGTCTTGTTAAGGACTACGGCTGTTCCATTGCTCTGGATGATTTCGGTACCGGCTATTCAAACTTCAACTACATCATGACTCTTGATGTGGATCTGATTAAAATCGATGCCTCCATAATCCGGAACCTGGACAAGGACAAGAATGCTCTGGCTATTGCCGAGACCATTGTCGGTTTTGCCAGAAGAACAGGGACCCGGACCGTGGCGGAATATGTCCACACCGGAGAGATTTATGAGATTGTCCGGGCTTTGGGAATAGATTACTCCCAGGGATTTTTTCTGGGAAAGCCCGAAGCCGATTCCACCACTATTCAGATTCGTCCTGAGGCTGCTCTTTCCGTCCTAAACCGATAAGATAGTACTCGAAAGACTCTTTTCTCACAGCTTTCGGTTTCAGTTTCTTAACCTGATCAAATTCCTGTTTCATGCGGTCTGATATTTCTGTCTCATCTCCCCCCTGAAAGACTTTGACCGTGAAGTTGCCCCCCGGTTTCAGCCAGAGCAGAGAGAAGTCGAGGATCTGCTCGACCAGATCGTAGGACCGGCGGGTATCCATCAGACGGTTTCCGGTGGTAGAGGGCGCCGCATCGCTGACAATCACATCAAAGGGACCCCACTGGGCCAGATCGTCCCGAACCGCGTCGGAAAAGACATCTCCCTGGATAAAATGAAGTTCTCCCCTGGCTTTGAATTGGCCCAGGGGTTTTAGATCGGCTCCCACAACCATGCCCTTTCCTTTCAGGAGCCTGAGGCAGTACTGGGTCCAGCTGCCTGGTGACGCTCCCACATCCAGAACCCGGTCTCCGCTTTTTATCAGCTTTGTTTTGTTCTGGATCTCCTCCAGTTTATAGACGGAACGGGCCATATAACCCTCTTTTTTGGCCTTCTGGGTGTAGAAATCAGGACGGCTCCTGTTGGACATGGGTGTGACTCCTTCTATAATGGACAGGGGCAGGACAGTCAGAAACTGCCGTCCCGTTCTTCAGTTAATAATCATTTTATCATCAAGAGGATGGATATGGATCAGTATAGTGAGAGACTCAGAAAAATTGAAGAGGAGCTTTTCGGGCTGATGCCGGAAAAAGCGGATGCCTCCTGGCTCCCGGGAATGACCGATTCCCTGTCGGCAGAAGTTCCGCCTTTCATGATTGACCGGTTCCACGCCCCTTGTCTGGAACTGCTGAAGCGGGGGGGGAAGCGCTGGCGTCCCCTGGTGATGGTTCTGTGCTGTGAGGCTTCCGGCGGGAAGGCCGAGCTTGCCTACCCCCTGACTCCCCTGGTGGAGATGCCCCATAACGGCAGCCTGATCGTTGATGATATTGAAGATAAGTCGGTGGAGAGACGGGGCGGTCCAGCGGTCCATCTGGTTCACGGCGAAGATTTGTCTATCAATGCAGGGAACCTGATGTATTTCAATGCCACAGCCCTTCTTAAGTATCAGAATGACCTGGATGAATCTCTGAAATACAGAATCCTGGAGGCCTATTGTGACAGTCTGAGGCGGCTTCATTTTGGTCAGGGCCTGGATATACAGTGGCACAATGATCATGAGTCAGTTCCGGATGTTCCGGTGTATCTGCAGATGTGCCGGTTTAAAACAGGAGCCCTGGCCCGCTTTGCCGCATATGCCGGCTGTCTGGCCGGAGGGGCGGATACGGAGCTCTGCCTGAAAGCAGCAGAGAGCTGGGAGAAAGCGGGTGTGGGCTTCCAGATTCTGGATGATGTTAAAAACCTGACCACCGGTAATCCCGGAAAGCACCGGGGAGATGATATTGTGGAAGGAAAGAAAAGCCTTCCGGTCATACTCTTTCACCGCCGGAATCCTGATGACTTCAGAGGTTTTGCATCCCTTATGCACAGTGCGGGAGACAAGGGGATCGAGACGGGTGTGGAAGATGTGGAGAAGGCGATTGCCATGCTGGAGGACGCCGGTACCATAAAAGAAGCCGGTGAGAAGGCCCTGGTTATGCTGAAGGAATCCCTTTCTGAAATAAGAGAAATCTTTCCGGATAAGGACTCAGCAGAGCTGCAATGCGGCATTATCGAGTCCTTTATCGAGAAAATGCTATGATGTTCATTTTATTCGGGGTATTATTTCTATCATGACAACCATAGGGAAAACACTGTGGCAGAGACTGGCTGCCGCATGCACTGAAAGCAAAGAGGATAAGGCGGAAGGGCAGAAGCTCTTTAAAGAGTTTACCCGTCAGGGCTATATTGACCTCACTCCGGCAGAAAAAGTGACAGTGCCGGCGGGGACGGTGTTTGACTTTTACAGGCGTTTGTCTCTGATCCGGACCGCCTCCAGCCCTGTTGTCCGCCGACGGGACGACCGCTGGCTGAGAGATGGAGATTTTCAGTTTATCAGGGTCCAGGAGTACGGGTCCTTTTACAGAGTTCTTATGGAGATTCCCCGTCTCAGGCATGACTGTCTGATCTTCTACCCTGTTACCGATTGTGATTCCACCCGTCCTCTTCACCCCAGAAGCCACTCCCAGCTGGACCGGCATCTTTCGGATCCTTTTCTGGACGGTCTGGGGCTGACAACAGAACAGCAGTTTCGCCTGCTGGTTGCCGCCGCCCATCTCTGCGGTAAAAAGGCGGGATATTATCTGTCTCCCCTGATTGATCCTGTTTCGGCAGTGATCTACAGAAAACCCGAGTTCTTTTCCTGGAAGAAACCTTCGGGAACCC
>JAQQAM010000283.1 GCA_028532905.1 Spirochaetales bacterium | reverse complement strand
GACGCTCTTCCGATCTGGTCTCTTCCGTTACAAAAAAAACAAAGTCTCCGAAAGCTGAATAAGCGATAAGGTACTCTTTTTGATCTTTCAGAGCCAATACATTATTCACCGATTCCCAGTCCTGACGAACCGGCTTATAATCATCAGGATTAATCAAGTTAATCAAGCCCCCTGAGATTCCTGAAAAACCAAATCTGCTCCATAATCCCAGCACCTCTTCCGGCAAGATTTCCTGATACTTCTCAAAAATTTCACCAGGGACTTCTTTTTTATTAATGACTTCATTCCGGTTAAATATATACTGATCAAAATCCATTTTGACTCCTGTAGATTCTCTTCTGATGGGAGAATACTCTTGTTATTCAGCATGAGTGCCTATTTATCTATTCTTTAATTTGGCTGTAATCGATCCTGACATGCCTATCATGATATGACTTAGGGGACATACGTATTTTTCCAGCCAGTTCTTTAATATAGGCTTCCCCGGAAACCTTGTATTGGCCTTCCTCATATTCATTTAAGTAAATATTTGTATCGTAGATTCCCACGGTACCACACAGGACCGACAGCAATAACAGACCATCATCATCCAGTAAAATATAACTCCATTTTTCTTCAGTTATTTTGTTCATATGTTTTCCTGATCTTTTAAAGCAGCTCTTTCTATCATTTCCCGCATTAATACAGAATTTACAGGAGAACCATGTTCTCTTCCATAACATATGTTAATAAATGCCCTGTGTGGGCCTTTCAAAAGTAAAAATAAATGAAGAAGCGGTATAATAGAACCTCCATTATTCCAAGGAGTTTGAAGACATTGATTTTAGCCGTTGATGTTCAGTATCTTAAAAGCGGTGCCGTTGCGGCAGGCCTTCAATTTGAAGACTGGTCAGATGAGGCTCCCGCAGGTGAATATGTCTCTGTGATCGACACTGTTGCTCCCTATGAACCGGGTCAATTCTATAAAAGGGAACTGCCCTGTATTCTGGCTCTGCTTCAGGAACACAGCCTTTCTCCTTCAACTATTGTTGTAGATGGTTATGTATATAGACGGGTTGCAGAAAGCAGGTCTTGGAAAATATCTGTATGACGTTCTTGATGGGAAAGTGAAGGTCGTGGGCGTAGCTAAAAATGCCTATTCCGGCATTGATTCAGATTACGCCGTATACAGAGGGGACAGCAACAAACCCCTCTATATAACTGCGGCCGGTCTTTCTGTCGATTCAGCAAAAAACAGTATTCAGTCCATGGCCGGGATGCACTGCCACCCTCTTTTGTTAAAACGGGTGGACAGGTTATGCCGGGATGAGGCTGCCTCTCAGAAAGAATACGACTGAAGGGTGACGGGGTAAGTATGGAAGAAGTTGATTTTGATGATTTAGATTTCTGGGATGGGTATTATCTGGATGAGAAACCCTTTACAGGCATTGCCTATGAAAAAGACAGCCGGGGTGTGATTTTGAGTGAGTATACCTTTGTTAGCGGGGCCGAGTCAGGTCCCCAGAAGGAGTTCTACTCAAACGGGAATAAGAAAGAACTTATCCATCTGTACTTCGGCTGGCATCATGGTCTGTCCTATGAATGGTATGAAGATGGAACCCTTAAATTTGAATCCCTTTTGGAATACGGCATTGTGATCTGGCAGAAACAGTATGACGAGAAAGGAAAGATTCTTTTGGATTATACCCTTGGTAAAGAAGATGATGACTATAAAAAACTGATGGAATGGCGGGAGAAAAAGAACTGGCCTATTTCCCCTAGAATGGAATTCTAGAGTCTTTCAACAATGGTATGAAAGGGTCAAGCAGAATAGAGGATAAGAAATAATGAAAGAAATCGAAAGGCAGGACTGGAATTATATTCTTTACGAAAGAGATTCCAGACTGTATATCTCTGTTGTGTACGGTTCCCATGTCGTCGGGAGTATCAACTTTTTCTTAAACGATGATGAAACAGCCCAATACAATAAGGACAGGAACTTTCTGGAAATCCTGTCAAAAGATGTCCGGGAGAATATACGGAACTACCTTGATCGGAATATTCAGGATTCTCCTTCTGATGACTGATTAGCCGGTAAATGGACAGGATCAAATCTTATTAGGTAAAAAGAACAGCATGGAAGTGACAGAAAAAACAGCAAAAGCCCAGGAACTGGAAAGCTTACGCATAAAAATAGAAAACCTTGATCGTTTGATTGGAAGAACGGGTGATCTGCGGGACCGTTTCGGGGCAGATGGGCCTGGAATGCCCTCACCGGAAACCTATAGAAAATGGATGGAAGATCGTGAAGAAGGCCGTAAAGAACTGAAGGAACGGATCACTACAACAAGATCCGAAGAACATTTAAATATCATTAAGCTGTGTCTGTCTTGGCATGAGACGATATGCAAAATGATCATTGAAGAAAATGACACTCGTCACAAAAATTCTGAGAAGGAAAATGAGGAAGAGACTTCTCTAAACTCTGAAACAGTATTTCTGAGTTGTCAGAAAGATACAGCGAAAGAAGTTTTAAGAGAAATACAAAAGGTGCTCAAAGGGAAAAGTTTTTGTTTTGCCATAAATCTTCATTATTTACCTGACTATTACACACTGATGAAGGAGCACACAGATTGTGAGCCTGAGGGTATTGATCTGGAAAAATCATACTTATGGTAACAAAAGAGGCGAGAACTGCAGGAGGAGTCCAACTCGCATAAAGACTTCTGATCCTTCATATTAAATCTGGTCACTAAACTCAATGGGAATGGGTAACTCATGAAACTCAACTCCTGTTAAAGCGGCGTCTTCAATGGCACACTTCAAGGGTTCACTGACCAGGTCGCCAAACTGATAAAAAGGAACAAAATCCAGTTTTCTGAAATCCGGTTTCATAACGATGCGTTCATAGTTCCATTCCCAGTCCCAGTGGTTTTCTGAATAACTCTCCAGATCGTTGAAACAGGCAAACTGCTTGATCTCCAGATTCTCACCTTCTAATTCCCGGGAAGAATTCAGGTTGTTGAACAGGGTATGTTCATAAGAAATAAACTGTTTATGATAATTTCTTAAAACCTGAAGAACATAATACTGATGTTCAACACCTTTATACAAAACTGTTGCGGGATAAAACTGATGCGCTCCCAAGTTGAATTGACCGATAATTTCTCTGAACTTTTGTGATACAGGTTTTTGCCATCCCCCCCGAGGGGGTTCTCCCCACCAGTAATTGTAGTCGTAGATCATCACCGGCTCTTTATCTTCATCATCCTCATGGAAATTCAAAGGGACTAAATAATCAAAAACGGGTGGTTCCTTGAAGAATCGATCCGGTCCACAGGCTTTGTTGAAGATAGTCTCCTTAGCTTTAACATGTCTACCATCCATTCCCGGCGGAGTGATTCCATTAATGCTCTCTGCTGTTTCAAGTGTGTAATATTTCATTATCGTCCTCATCCAATTGGGGGTAATTCCTCAGGAGCCTGCCACCTGATTCGTGGCGGAGTCACATGCCCTTGTAGTATTCAAACTCATCCGGATCAACACCCCAGCGGAAAAAACGTCCCAGACCGAATATATTTATGGTTGGAATGATTTCACTGCCCCCGTCAGGCGTTTGTCTGACCCAGGGATCTCCCTGAATCACCTCGTAGTTTGTTGATTCTCCGCTTCCCAGTAATTCCCGGGAGTCGGTGATGACCCTCTGGTGGAACAGAGTCAGGGTATAGCTTATTTCACTGTTTTTCTGTGCCTCCCAGAGCCCTCTTTCACCGATTTGGATCAGTTCGACGAACTTTTCGTAGTCCTCGCTGTTTCTGTAGAGTTCATAGGTGCCGTCTGCATAAAGGTAGAGCCTTTTACCGTACCCTGCTCCGGCGATATGGGGACCGACGTAATGATAACCAATCAGGAATCGCAGCTCCGGGTCGATCTGCCCCATCTCTCTAATCAGAGAATCCGTATCAGGATCATGACGGCGCTGGTTTTTCAGATCACCGTCCTTCAGGGCATAATCAATATGGTTATACCCCTGGGCCAGGGCCTTCAGAAGATAGGTCCGGGTCATTTCTGTCCAGGCTGTGTTTTCAGGATGTCCGTTCTCACGGGAGAGACTGCAGGCCGCATTATACCAGGCATAGCCCCTGGAGGTATGGCCGGATTCAGCCGCAGAGGAGTAGGCATAGGCGGCACTGCCGAAATCCTTTTTATCGTAATAGAGCTCACCCAGCTCAAAGTAGAATTCATAATGGGGCAGGCGCATCAGCAGCTCTGTGAGAATTTTTTCGGCTTCAGGAGTATTCCCGGTCTGCCGGGCTTCAAGAGCTTTTTGATAATCGGCAGCACAGGGATGCTCGTTCAAAGGCAGAGCCCTGTCCTCAAAAGCAGCCAGGACGGCCTCCTGTGCAAAAGGAAAGTCGAATCGGACAGGATAACGGATAAACTGAAAATCACTAAAAAAAGTGCTGATTCTGACACCGCCGGCATCCAGGTAGTCCTGCATCAGATCTTCCATATTCTTGTTGTATTCCTGACCGTTATCAGCAGAAAGAAGCAGATAGGATTCTATGAGCTCCTTCATCCTCTGCCTGTCTGCTCCCTCATACAGATCAAGGTCCCGGGAGAGGGTCTCAGCAGCTTTGAACCAACTCCACCCTGTCTGAACATACCAGCTTTGGGCCGCACTGGCATAACAGAAGGACGCTTCTTCACCGGGTTTCATAGATTCAAAAGCTACGCCCAGCAGATAATACAAATCGGGATGAGGCGCCTTTTGAAGGGCCGCGATCAGGTATTCCACAGCTTCTTCTGGATCACCGAACTCCACCAGGCTCTCGGCCTTTAAAAAATCATCCCACTGAGGTTGGGATGAAGTAAGGGGAGAGGAATACTCTGCGGCGGCGGCAATGGCTTCAGGAGTGAATGGATTTTCGAAGCGCTGTTCTCCGGAAAGAGGGAGGCTCCCAATAACCAAAAGAATAAAGCTGAGGATAAAGGGGCGATTTTTCATAATATCTCCTGCGGCTCCACTCCACAGGGAACAGGAGCCTTTTTTGTTAGAACAATGTACCGGAAAAAACACCAGTACCCATCGAATTATTTCCTGAAGAGATTCGCTTTTTCATAGTATTCATTTGCTTGTTCCGG
>JAQQAM010000282.1 GCA_028532905.1 Spirochaetales bacterium | reverse complement strand
GAGGATCTCTGTCAGGAAGCCTTTGTCCGCTACTATGAGAGAATGGACAAAATTCCGCCGGGTGATCAGGCCAAGTACTGGATGATCCGCGTTGTGAAGAATCTGGCGTTCAATCATGAGAAGCGGAAAGGACGGGAAAGGAATGCGTATCAGAAGCATTACCATGAGCCCAAGGCCGAAATTGTCAATGACGGTGAAAAAGGGCTGATGGAGGACGAGTCCAAAAAACTCGTACAGGATGCTTTGATGAAGCTGCCTTATAAGATGAGGGTGGTTCTTTCCCTGAAGGAATATGCCAACCTCAATTATAAACAGATAGGGGAGATTTTGAAAATCTCAGAAGGAAATGTAAAAATACGGGTTTTCCGTGCCAGACAGAAATTGAGTGAAATACTTGATAAGGGAGATGTCTATGTGCCCTGACAGCAAACTGTTGTCTGCTTATTTTGACGGCGAAGTCGCCAGCCCCTGGAAAGAGAAAATTGAGAGCCACCTTGCTGAATGCTCCCAGTGTAAAGACATTGTTGACGGTTATGCCGCACAGAAGAGTTTTCTGCAGTCTGAAGAGGTACCTGAATTCAACAGCTCTCTGGCTGAAGTTCAGATGCTTATCCGTCACAGGAATAATGTTCAGTCCGAAAGAACTCCTTTTTTCAGAACTCCCGCTATACCCATGGCGGCTGCGGCAGCAGCGGTGATGGCATTCTTTTTCGGCTTTCTCATGGCCGGCAGTACAGGACCCTCTGCCAGTTATACAGATATACCCCTGGCTATTTCAGAAGGATGGTCCATACCTCCCGGAGATCTGGTTATTCCCGGTGAAGACCTGGAAGCCATGCTCAGCATGATTGAGCAGAACAGCGGAATTCTATTCAGCGGTGAGACCAGTATGGAACTGCCTGTTAATCTCAACCTGGCCCAGCTGGGTGAGTCAACACTTATCCGAACTGCTTCATACGGGGGCAACTCTCAGTAATGAAAAGAACTCTGTTTTTTGGACTCCTTCTGATTGTATCTGTTGAAACAGGGCTGTTTGCTCAGAGTCAGGACACATCTGAACCCGATCAGGCGACTATGCAGCAGCTTCTCAAGGAAGCACTGAGTGTCTTTATTCAGGCTAAACTTGTGCAGAGTACAGAGAATATCATGTGGCAGTCGGAAGTTGAAAAACTGACCATCCCCGGCAGAGCCGTTTCCATCAATATGCAGAATGAGCAGGCCCGGCTTCTGGTTCGCTTCACTCCTTACAGAAAAGTGGAAGGGGGACTGATCCTGGTGGCACAGAGTGAGATCTGGCTGCATGAACCGGGAGAGGGTGACCAAAAAGAAAATCTGCGCTATTTTACAAGTATGAGGAGTATTCCTCTGGATTATGATGAGATTATTTACTTTTATCCTCTGGGTAAGATAGAGAATCTTGATAATCCTGACCACATTCATATTGAGATGGCCCTCAGAATATCACCCTATGATATTTCCGGTGAAACCGTCTCTGCCGAAGCTGCTTCGGACGGAGAGAACAAGGGAAACTGACCTCTCTTCTCAAGGACGTTTCATGAAAAAGAACATCATCCTCTATCATATCATTCCAGGCGCCCTTTTTGCGGCGCTTGTTCTTTTATTTTCAGTGAGTATGGCCATTTCCAGGACCACTCCGGTGATTCATTCCCTGGAGCCGTCACAAGTCAGTCCCGGAGACCTGATGGTTTTAAGCGGGCGTAATTTCGGTATCAACAGAGGAAAGGTCTATCTGGACAACAGAGTTCTGACGGCCTCATTTATCGAATCCTGGTCTGAGTCCATGATCAAGCTCCGTGTTCCTCCCATCAAAGCCTCAGGACTGATCTCTGTTGAAACGGGAGGGGGCCGGTCGGACGGTGCCCTTTTTGTTCTCTCCGAAAGAGTCCCCGATCTTGCCGCCGGAGCCTTTCTGCCGGGAAAACCCTATCTGTCAGGAATCAATAAGAGCCGGTTTTACCCCGGAGATCTTGTTATTCTCAAGGGCGACAAGATGGGATACAGGAAGAAAAACAGCCGTATCCTTGTCAGTACTGCCCTCAATCCACCCGGGAATCTTCTGGATGTTCCGGATGAACAGAATTATACAGCCGTACCGGAAGACCATATCTATTCCTGGCAGGATGACGGGGTTTCATTCTTCCTTCCCCAGGAAGCCCGGGAGGGAGCTGTTTACATTCAGACAGCCTCGGGATTCAGCAATCCTGTGAGTATTGATGTCATCCGCTCCGGAACCTACAGCCTTTCGGATACCCGGGTTCTGTCTCTGTCTCAGGAAATTCTATTGTCCCGGATCGGAGCTCTTCCCGGAAACAGTCTGGTTCTGTATGTCCCTGAACCCTCTGACAGAATGGAACAAACCCTTTTAAGCCGTCCCGACTCTACTGGAATTGTCGTACTGGAAGAGCTTGAAAGCGGGGAGTCTTTTTCCATCCGGAATGAGTATGATGTAGAACTGAGCGCTGTCCGTTATGAAATAAACCAGTCTGATATCCCTTATGAGTACAGTAACAAGTTCATGCTGGAATCCTGGACGGCTTCTACAGAATCCCTTCCAGCATCCGACCTGAGAAGAACAGCCCTGGCGGTTATTAAAAGGGAAACCCATCCCTATAAAAAAGCGTCTTTATTGTTTGACTATGTGGTCTGGAAGATGATTCCTGAGCTGGAGAATCCGGAAAGGGACCCTCTGAACTGGCTGAGCAGCAGAACAACCGATGCACTGGGGTATGCTTCCCTTTTTGTCACTTTGTGCCGGTCTGTCGATCTGCCGGCCAGAGTCGTATCCGGTCTCTGGTATGATGATGAGTCAGAACGCTCTGTTGTGCATCACTGGGCAGAAGTATACCTGCCCCGGTTCGGTTGGTTTCCGGTAGATACAGCCGCTTCGGACAGAGTTCTGGAAGCGGCTGCCGGTATTGAAGAGAGGGAGACTCCTCCCGGCGGATTCGGAACCCTTGATAACGGTTATATTGCCTTCAGCCGGGGGGAAGGGATCTATCCCCTGCAAACTGACCGGGGCAGAACTGGAAGCTCAGCCCCCTACAGCCGGCAGAATGTTTATGCCGAATGGATCGGAAACCTGGAAAGCTGTTCCATAAACTGGAAAGATATTGATATAATGCCTCAACAGTAAAATTAAGAGCAGTTCGTTTTAGGATTGTTCTATGTTATATGCATTTAAGGAGTTGGGTGGATGACTGAATTAAAGAATTTTGATCCGGAACTGTTTGAGGCCATGGGACGTGAGCTGAACAGACAGAAAGGCAATCTGGAACTGATCGCTTCGGAGAACATTGTTTCCAAAGCAGTGCTTGAGGCGGCAGGATCGGTACTGACAAACAAGTATGCAGAGGGCTATTCCGGGAAAAGATATTACGGCGGATGTGAATTTGTAGATGAAGCGGAAGATCTTGCCATTGCCAGAGCTAAAGAGATTTTCGGCTGTGAATACGCCAATGTTCAGCCCCATTCCGGCTCTCAGGCCAATATGGGTGTGTATCTGACAGTCTGTAAACCCGGAGACACTGTTCTGGGTATGAATCTGGCCCACGGCGGACACCTGACACACGGCTCTCCCGTTAACTTTTCCGGTCAGCTCTACAACATTGTAAGCTACGGTGTGGACAAGGATACAGAAACCATCGATTATGATGCCCTCCTTGAAACTGCTAAAGAGTGTAAACCGAAAATGATTATTGCCGGTGCCTCCGCGTATCCCCGAACCCTAGATTTTGATAAATTCAGAGCCATTGCCGATGAAGTAGGAGCCTACCTGATGACTGATATGGCTCATATTGCCGGTCTGGTTGCCGCAGGCTGTCATCCGTCTCCTCTGCAGGCGTCTCACTTTACAACAACCACAACCCATAAAACTCTCCGGGGACCCAGAGGGGGAATGATTCTGATGGGCAAAGACGGAGAAAATGATATGGGTGTGATCGCCCCCAAATCCGGCCGGGTCAAAAACTGGTCCGAACTGGTAAACGGTGCGATTTTTCCCGGATGTCAGGGCGGTCCTCTGATGCATATCATTGCTGCCAAAGCAGTTGCCTTCAAGGAAGCCATGCAGCCCGAGTTTAAATCCTATCAGGAACAGGTTGTCAAAAATGCCGCGGCTCTTGCCAAAGCTCTTGAAGACGGCGGTGTACGTATTGTTTCAGGCGGTACGGACAACCACCTGATGCTTGTGGACCTGACACCCCTGGGTGTGACCGGTAAGGACGCGGAAGCCTGGCTGGATATGGCTCATATCACTGTAAACAAGAATGCCATACCTTTTGACCAGAAGAGTCCTTTTATCACTTCAGGAGTCAGAATCGGATCACCCGCAGTTACCTCCAGAGGCATGAAGGAAGCAGAGATGGCCAAGGTCGCCGAATACGTCTGCGCCATCCTGAAAAGCGGCGGAGAAAAAAATAAAATTGACGAAATCGGTAAAAAGGTTCAATCTTTATGTGAGGATTTTCCGATATATAACTAATAATTAAACAGGAATTTATCCGGCGGGGAGGAATTTCCGCCGGTATAGGTTTATAGTTTCTATGGGAGTCGGGATGAATAATCCACTGCAGTTGGGCCTTGTCAGTTTTAAGAAAGGCGCATACATCACAGTTGAAGGGAAGCAGGCCGAGCAGTTCTACATCATTCGAAGCGGTAATGTACACTGCGGGAAGGAATTCGAGATCGAAGAGGAGTCGGGTGGAGAGATTTTCAAACCCGGTGATTTTTTCGGTGTTGTTTCCACCATGTCTGCCCATAACCACCTCGAAACGGCCAGGGCCCTCACGGATGTGACCCTTATCTCTGTCCGGAAGGATCAGTATTCCTTACTGATTGAACGGAATACCCCGGTTGCCATGAAAATTATTAACGGTTTTTCCCGAAAGGTGAGAATGCTGGATGAAGCCCTGACCCGGATGACCTTCAAAAGTTCGGCGGAAATTGAACCGCCCCATCTGTTTCAGGTTGCCGAATACTACATCAAACAGAATCAGTACAATCAGGCCTATTATTCCTATTATCAGTATCTGAAACACTGCCCTCAGGGAGATCATGTAAAAGAAGCCCGTCTGAAGATGGATAAGATCAAACCCTATGCCACTGTGGCCTATCTGGATGTGGAAAAATCCAATGAGTTTATCCGCCAGTATCCCAAGGATACCATGGTGTTCAGCGAAGGGGAGTTCGGACCAGAACTGTATATTATTCAGAAGGGAAGTATCAGAATAACCAAGATTGTAGACAATAACGAGGTTATGCTGGCCCTGCTGAAGGCCGGAGATATTTTCGGTGAAATGGCTCTGCTGGAGAATAAACCCCGTTCGGCGTCGGCCATCGCCCATGAGACAGCCGTCCTGATGGCCGTCAACAGAAGCAACTTCAAAAGCATGGTAGTGGAACAGCCCAAGATTATCTCCAGACTGACCGTACTTCTGGCCGAGAGAATCTGGTCCATCTACAAACAGCTTGAAAATACCATGATCGGTGATCCCACAGGCAGAATGTACGACTCTCTTCTTCTGGAGCTGGAGAAGAACAGAATTGATCCCGATTCCAAACGTTCTTACACCTATCCCTACGGACCCAAAGAGCTGATTAATATTGTGGGTCTGAGTAAAGAAGCCGGAGCCATTGCCCTGCGGAAACTGATGGATAACAAGAAGTTCAAAATTGTGGATAACAAGTTCTTTATTGAAGACCTGCGGGAAGTCAAAAAGAATGCGGATTACTACAAAACCATGGAAAAGGTGAACCGGTCCCGTCAGGCGGGAAGCATGAAAAATTGACCTCTGAAATTCAATAACCCCATCGGATTCGGGAGTTTGCACTCTTCATCCTCTTGTCTTAGAATCAAAAATATCGGATTGCTCTGCTTAAATTATCAGGCAGTCGGCGGATAAAGATTATGAAATGCGGTTTGGATCAGGATGAAACTATTACAAATTTTATTGAAAAGGTCTTCACACCGGCAGCGGTTCAAAAACTATCATCATATTTTCAATACCTCACCTGATGCCCAGTTTATTCTTAAAAAAGGTAGAATTGACGACTGCAATCAGGCAGCTCTTGATCTGTTTGCTATAACATCCCGTCAGGATTTTACGGGTAAAACCCCCTCTGAACTTTCTCCTGAATATCAGCCGGACGGACAGAAATCGTCCCGTAAAGCCTTTGATATGGTGAATCAGGCTTTGGAACAGGGGAGTCATCGATTTGAATGGCTGCATGAGGATATAAACGGCAATCCCAAGATGATTGAGGTCCTTCTGACCACAATTTCCAGGAAGGATGAAATTCTTTTTACAACATTACGGGATATCAGTTCATATCATGAAGCAAGAGAAAATATCAGAACAAATGAAGAACGCTTCCGGTTTATCGTTGAATCTACAAACGACTTTGTATGGGAAGTCGACCGGGAGGGACAATATACGTATGTCAGTCCCCAGGTGAAGGATATTCTGGGCTATACTCCTGATGAACTGATCGGAAAGAGTCCCTTTGACCTGATGCCTCAGGAAGAAGTAGGGCGTATTCTTCCCCTGTTTCAGAGGGCTGTGGAGAAAGAACAGAAGCTGATCAATCTAGAAAACCATAACCTTTCAAAAGAGGGGAAACATGTTGTTCTGGAAACAAGCGGAGCTCCTTTTTACAACAGAGAACATATTCTGGCGGGATATAGGGGAATTGACCGGGATATAAGCAGCAGAAAAGTATATGAAGATCAGTTGATCCTGACAGAAAATATATTCAACAACACTGTTGAGGGTATTGTCATCACTGATCCCGACGGGACAATTGAGCAGATTAATACGTCCTTTACCCGTATAACCGGTTACAGTGAAGAGGAAGCTCTCGGACAGAATCCAAGATTACTTAAATCCGACAGACATCCCGACAGCTTTTACAGGGACATGTGGAACAGTCTTCTGAGTCAGGGAACATGGAACGGTGAAATCTGGAACAGAAGGAAAGACGGTACCGCCTATCCCGAATGGCTGTCCATATCGGCAATTTACGACAGTACAGGTAACATAAAAAACTTCATTTCAGTGTTTCACGATATATCAGATCAGAAAAACAGTGAGGAAAAACTTGAATTTCTGGCTTTTCATGATCCCCTCACCAAACTGCCGAACAGGAATCTTTTTTATGACCGTCTTTCTGTAGCTTTGGAACACAGTAAACGCAATGAGTCCCTTTTTGCACATCTGTATATGGATGTGGATAATTTCAAGGATATTAATGATACATTCGGACATCCTTTCGGCGATGAACTGCTCTGTGCCATTAAGGACCGGGTGTCTACCCTCATGCGGAAAAGTGATACATTTTCCCGCTATGGCGGTGATGAATTTGCCATTCTTCTGAACAATCTCAATAGTGAAAAGGATGTTCTGGATTTCTCAGGAAGAATCCTGGAACTGTTTCAGGAGCCTCTTCTCATTCAGGGAGAAAAAATATTCACTTCCCTGAGTATTGGAATGGCCATCTATCCGCTGGACGGGGAAGATATTGTCACCCTGGAGAAAAATGCCGACATGGCTCTTTATCAGGCCAAAAAGGAGGGGAAGCATAAAGCTGTTCTCTACCATGAGAGATTGAACAGTGAACTTATGCGACGGAACTTCCTGATACAGGGACTCAGAAATTCCATTGAATCATTTGACGGCTTTGAACTGGTGTTTCAACCAAAAATTGATTTACGCATAGGAGATCTTGTGGGAGTGGAAACACTGATCCGCTGGAAATATCTGGGTAAATCTGTTTCGCCGGATGAGTTTATTCCTCTCGCTGAGTCTTCAAACCTTATCATTCCCCTGGGAAACCATATTCTCCGGAATGCTCTCCGGATTATCAAGGGAATCACTGATCGGACCGGAAAGGAGCTCCGTCTTTCAGTGAACCTCTCCTCGAAGCAGTTTAATGATGAGAGGCTGTTCGAGACGATTGACAGGTTTCTGCAGGACACAGAATTCAGTAAAAAGCAGCTCTTGTTTGAGATAACCGAAACAACGTCCATTACAAATGTTGAAAAGGCACAGAAGATAATGGATCAATTCAGGGACAATCAAATTTCCATGTCTCTGGATGATTTTGGAACAGGATATTCATCTCTCAGTTATCTGAAAAAGTTTCCCCTTGAAGAATTAAAGATAGACCGCTCTTTTGTCCAGGGGCTTCCGGAAGACAGTAATGATAATGCCATCTGTAAAACCATTATCAGCATGGCACGGACTTTGAATTTCAAAGTTGTCGCTGAAGGTGTTGAAAACCGTGATCAGATAGGCTTTCTTCGGGAGAATAACTGTCAGATTATTCAAGGATATTACTTCTATAAACCTTTGACTGCCTCTGAGCTGGAAGAACTGCTCACCAGTGATTACAGAGAAGATCTCAGAAAAAAACTGTGCTGACTATATCATTTTTTTCTATAACCCGGAGAGAAGGAAATGCCTCCGGGTTTTAGTGAAATTTAGAAACCCACCTCCTCTGGGGGTGGTGGTTTACTATTCTAATCTCTAGTCAGATTTCTGTATTTGATCCGGTGGGGCTGGTCCGCATCGATTCCAAGGCGTTTCTTTTTATTCTCTTCGTACTCGGTGAAGTTGCCTTCAAACCAGTAGGCTGTACTGTCCCCTTCAAAGGCCAGTATATGGGTGGCAATTCTGTCCAGGAACCAGCGGTCATGGCTTATGACAACCGCACAGCCGGCAAAGTTCAGCAGGCCGTCTTCCAGGGCCCGGATGGTGTTGACGTCCAGGTCATTGGTAGGTTCGTCCAGAAGGAGTACATTTGCCTCTTCCTTGAGCATCATGGCCAGATTGATTCTGTTTCTTTCTCCCCCTGAGAGAACACCCACTTTCTTCTGCTGATCGGCACCCAGAAAGTTGAACTGACTCACAAAAGCCCGGGAGTTCATCTCTCTTTTTCCCAGTTTGATTATATCCAGGCCGTCGGAGATCTGCTCCCACACCGATTTTTCAGGGTCCAGGTTGGCTCTGGTCTGCTCCACATAGGCAAGCTTGGCCGTTTCTCCCAGTCTGATGCTTCCTGAATCGGGAGTGTCTTCCCCGGTGATCATTTTAAAAAGAGTCGTCTTACCCGCACCGTTGGCTCCGATGATTCCCACAATGCCTCCGGGGGGAAGTTTGAAACTCAGGTTTTCATACAGAAGCCTGTCACCGAATCCCTTGCTGATGCTCTCCGCTTCAATAACCACATCTCCCAGACGGGGGCCGGGAGGAATAAAGAGCTGCAGATCTTTGGTCGCTTCGGCGCCGTCCTGATTCAGCAGGCTCTCATAGGAGTTGATACGGGCTTTGGACTTGGCATGACGTCCTTTGGTTCCCATCTGAATCCATTCCAGCTCCCTTTTGAGGGTTTTCTGTCTTTCAGACTCTTTTTTCTCTTCCTGGAGCATCCGTTTCTGCTTCTGATCCAGCCAGGAGGAGTAGTTCCCCTTCCAGGGGATTCCCTGTCCTCTGTCCAGTTCCAGAATCCATCCGGCTACGTTGTCCAGAAAATAGCGGTCATGGGTGACGGCAATAATGGTACCCTCATAGCGCTGCAGATGATGCTCCAGCCAGGCGACAGACTCGGCATCCAGATGGTTTGTGGGCTCATCCAGCAGGAGGATATCCGGCTTTTTGAGGAGGAGTCGGCACAGGGCCACTCTTCTTTTTTCACCCCCCGAGAGAACACCGCATTTCTGGTCTTCCGGAGGGCAGCGAAGGGCGTCCATGGCCAGTTCCAGACGGGAGTCCAGTTCCCAGCCGTCCAGGGCTTCCAGCCTGTCCTGTACTTTTCCCTGTCTCTCCAGAAGCTTATCCATCTCATCATCTGTCATTTCTTCGCCGAAGCGGGCGTTGATCTCATCATATTCCTTCAGAAGATCAACCGTTTCCTGGGCCCCTTCTTCCACAATCTCTCTGACAGTTTTATCAGGGTCCAGCTGAGGTTCCTGTTCCAGGTAGCCGATACTGAATCCTTCGGAGAGGACGGTCTCTCCTGTGAAATCCTGATCCACTCCGGCCAGAATCCGGAGCAGGGTACTTTTACCGGCACCGTTGAGACCCAGAACACCGATCTTGGCTCCGTAGAAATAGGAAAGATAAATATCTTTGAGAATCACTTTCTGGTTGTGATTCTTGCTGACTCCCACCATGGAGTAAATGACTTTTTTATCGTCTGACATGCTTATCCTCTGTAATAATATAGATTCCCGGACATTATAGTCTTTTCAGGTGCATTCTATCCAGAGACCTGGTATCGGAAGAATCATTATACCGTTTTTCGTCCCGATTTATTGAGAATCAACAGCGGTCTGCGTGTCATTTTTATTTTTTGTATGTATAATGAAATAGAAAGACCAGAAACGTCATGTTTACCGGGGGCCGTAATATGAAAAGAATATTTATAGTAATAACAGCTCTTATCTGTCTGCCTGTTATGGTGAGTGCAGG
>JAQQAM010000281.1 GCA_028532905.1 Spirochaetales bacterium | reverse complement strand
GAGCCTGCGGCAAGGGATACAAGGAATTCGTGAAGACCTCCACAGGAGGCCCCTATCTGAAAACCAAAGGGAGACTGGCCTGATGTTTGAAACAATCAAAAATATTCTTATCAATGCTGACATAGACGACTGGACTGTTCTGGAAAAAAGGAGCCGGTCCAGGGAACTCTTTTTTATCCGGAAAAGTCTGGATATGAACAGAGCCAAAGATGTTGTCAGTTCCACGGTAACCGTATTCAAGGATTTTACCGAGGACTGTACCAGTTACAGAGGTTCCGCCTCGGTAGTTCTGGGCAATAATATGACAGAAGAAGAGATGAAGGCCAAACTGGAGAATGCCGTATTTGCAGCTGGATTTGTAAAGAACCCCCATTATCCGATCCATCCCGGGGTGACCTCTTCCTTCACAGGAAACAGGGGACGGCTGTCTGAAAAGAATCTGATGCCTGTCTGCTCGGATATAATTAAAAGTCTGTACAAACACGACAACCATCAGGACGGGGGAATCAATTCGGCCGAATTATTTCTGAATCAGATGGAGTACAGGTTTGTTTCGTCAGAGGGTACGGATCTCAGCTATACACAGAACCGGGGAACCATAGAGCTTGTCTGTGACTGGAACGACGGCAAGGGAGGCGTTGAATTATACAATATGTTTTCCTTTGCAGATTTTGATTCAGCCCTTATTGAAGAGGAATGCCGCAGGCAGATCGAATCCTGCCGCCTCAGAGCGGAAGCCCGACCTGCCGGGTTGATTGAGTCTGTCAATATTATCCTAAAGGGTGCGGCAGTCAGGGACATGATGGACTTTTACCGGGCTCACAGCAATGTAAAGGGCATCTATGAAGGAACAGCCAGAGGAAAGAAAGGAGAGGTTTTTCAGGGTGACGGCGTCAGGGGAGACCTGGTAACGATCTCTCTTGATCCTTTTCTGAGCCACTCCCCCTACTCGGCTCCCGTAGACAGGGATGGTGTGAAGCTGAAAAAAATCTGTCTCTATGATAGGGGGAAACTCCTCAGATATCATGGTTCCCAGCAGTATTCCAGCTACCTGGAAGAACAGCCCAGCGGCGAAATACCCAATATCATAGTGGACAGCGGCCAACAGAGTGTGGAGGAATGGAAAAAGGAACCTCATGTGGAGATTGTCACTTTCTCCGATTTTCAGATGGATTCTCTGACCGGAGATTTCGGCGGTGAAATCCGTCTGGCCTTGTATTATGACGGAGAAAAAACGGTTCCCCTTACCGGAGCGTCCCTCTCAAGCTGTCTGTTTGATGTGCAGAAAGAGATGTATCTCTCAAAGGAACGGGTGGATATAGAAAACTATTCAGGCCCCGGATATCTGATGTTTCCCGGAGGAACCATAAGCGGAGCCTGATCAGACCTTTGTGAGCAGAATGGATGTTGTCAGATACATGACCACCAGCCCCGTGTAAAACAGATAGTCATACACCGCAAAGGATATGTAGAAATCTATCCCCCTTTTTTTCAGAGACAGGAGAACAGGGGGTATGGTAAAGAGAATCACCACTGTCAGAAGTACGGCAGGGGCTCCGATAAAAGCCGGTTGAAAGCTGTAATTAAAAGCTGAAGAGATAATCATATTCGTCAGGACAATCTTCACGGCTGTATGAACAAGGGTGATCAGGGAATCCTGCAGGGGTGCGGGAGATTCCATCCTGTGGAAGACCAGTTTTTCAGTAATCAGCATAACCAGAACCGGAACCGGCAGCAGAACCAGCAGGTACAGGGAGCCGGTAATCAGTGATACAAAATAGACCAGCACAGTTGTCAGAAAGGGATACCAGAAGGGCAGCGTACGGAACCGGCTTGTCGATTCCATTACCGCCGGATCTGACGAAGCAAACAGCAGAGACCGCTTCTCATAATTGATGTCGGAGAACACAAGGACCCTGCGGCCCTCCAGAACCTCTGCTCCCCCCAGTTTACTCATGGATTTTGTTTTGGACAGGAGATGAGTGGAGATAAGACCCTCAGATCCCATAACGGCCATGGCCAGGTTCACGCCCTGGGAACTGTCAGTCTGGTAGATAAAACGGACATCATTCCCTTCACCTTCCATAAGCCGGTAGTTGCTGTGGTAGAGGGGCACCTCCGTACTCTGCTGCCAGAGAATGGACGCCTTGTCTCCGGACAGCCCTATTTTCTGCACCATCATCTCATTGGTTCTGTTCCGGCCGTTCTCATACTTATAGAGGGCGATCAGTTCACGTCCCTCCAGTCTGAGATCCTGCAGATCAGAAAAGTATTTGGCGGAAACATCCAGAGACAGTAAAGTGGTACAGTCCATGACAGAGGGTGAACAGTACAGAACCTCCATCCGGACTGTGTCAAAACTCTGTTCATGAATTATAAGCGTATAACAGCCCGGTCCGTCACAGACCAGTCTGAAATCCAGAACACTGCCGGGAAAAATATTCACCGGTTCGGAATAATCGGGATGCAGTACGAACAGACCGTCCCTGTTACCGTAGACAAGGGATTCTCCGTCTGAATCAAAATACCGGGCTTTATCGGTCAGATTTTGAAGTTTGATCTCCCCTGTTGTCATGGACAGGTCAGCCCTGTAGAGGGCATCAGTCCGGAAAAAGACACCCAGCCCCTGAGAAGAAGCTGTACTGATCTGCATAAGGGACGCCCGGGATAAGTCCAGATCAAAGGATTGTTCTCTGAGAATCTTCCCCTGAACATCTGTTTCAAGCACAAGGACCCTGCTGCCGTCCACACAAAGAATGTACTGGCTGCTGCCTGAAGGAAGAACCGCTGTCCGGACATGGCTGTTCACCGTTTTTGAAAACCCGTACTCTGCCTGGGCAAGGGGAATCTCACGGCTCATATAAGCAGAAGGGGGACTGACAAGAGAACGGGTCAGACTGTAACCGTAAAGAAGAAGCAGCACACAGACAAGTCCGGCTGCTATAATCCTGTCTTTTCTGACAACCATTGTTTATTTTAATCCTGTTGCCCTACTCTGTCGAGGGTATAAAAGCCCAAAAAAACCTTATGATTGCCCTTATCCTGATCTTGATTATCTGATTAATATTATTGCTATCCCAAAAATAATCATTTACTTATATAATGATCAGACAAATTACAGATCTGACAGAAATATTACCCGGGTGGAATCACTATGAAAAAGAAATACTTCAGCATGAAATACAGAATGGCTCTGTCTTTCAGTCTGCTGGCGGTTGTTCTGGTAACAGCCTTCGGCACATTGACCTATATACAGGAAAGAAAAAGACTTCAGGAGAGTATACATGAAACTCTGACCCTCAATGCGGAACTTATTGCCGAGTCCATTGATGCCTGGATGCAGCTCAGAATTGCAGCCCTTGAAGCAAAACGGGCATTTCTTGAGAAAGACGGGACCATAAATCTGGTCAGCCAGGGGGGAGCCGGCAACAACAGCTACCTGAAGGGCGATTCCGGCAAATACGGCGTCGAGTTCTTTTACCTGGGTCTCCCGGATGACAGTTTCCTTTACGGGGGCGACTGGACACCGCCGGATGACTTTAAATCCACCCGAAGACCCTGGTATGAGCAGGCTGTGGAAAAGAAAAACACCATCATCACCGACTACTATATCGATGCCAATACAGGAGAAGCCAATATTTCCATTGCTTCACCGATCTACAATATTACAGGTAAGCTTTTGGGGGTTATCGGGATGGATCTGTACCTCAGTGATCTGGTTCGTCTGCTGGATTCTCACCACAAAGAGGGGACAAGCAATGCCCTTCTGGATTACAAAGGGAGCATTGTTGCCGGTACAGACAGAGATCTGATAGACAAAAACGCTCTGGAACTGGTGGATGATGAGGGCTCCGCTTTTATGGAACCGCTTATGAAAAGCTACAGCGGACGTCATGACTTTATACTGGCAGGAGAAAAGAGATCCGTCTTTTTTGATGATATTCCCAGTATGTCCTGGAAAACGGCAATTATGGTGAGTGAGGAACTGGTGTATGGCCCCTTGAAAGCCCTCCGGTTCCAGATTTATCTGTTTATTGTCCTCACCCTTCTGGTGAATATGCCGCTGGTGTATCTCATATCCCGGTACTTTGCCAGCAGGATCAGCCGTGTATCCGATTCCCTGCAGGATATATCCGAAGGAGACGGAGACCTGTCCAGAAGTCTGGAAGAAAACAGCAATGATGAACTGACTCTTCTGACACACAATTTCAACAGTTTTACCCGGCTGATCAGGGAAATGATAATCAGGATTAAGGAATCCGCAGAAGCCACTATACATACGAAAGACCAGCTTCTGGTCAACACGGAAGAGACAGCTGCGGCCATTAATGAGATCAGTGCCAATTTAAACTCCATTGAAAATCTGATTACCCGCCTGGATAAAAGTATTGAAACATCCTCAGAATCCGTCTCAAGAATCGACAGCTCGGTGTCCGGTTTTGACCGGATCAGAGAGGAACAGGCCGCCATTGTGGAAGAGACAGCCGCCTCCATCGTACAGATGACCGGTTCACTGGAACAGGTGGCGGGTATCAGTAAAGAGAAAAAACAGATTGCCGGCCAACTGACAGAAACCACCAGAAGAGGAAGTGCCAAACTGGAAACTCTGAGCACCAGCTTCAATGAAACTGTCGTCAGCCGGCTGGCCGCCATCGAAGAGATGACCAATATCATCAAAGGCATATCCAGCCAGATCAATCTGCTGTCCATGAATGCCGCCATTGAAGCCGCCCATGCCGGTGACTCGGGCAGGGGATTCGCTGTGGTTGCCGATGAAATCCGCAAACTGGCGGAAAGTTCAGCCAGTTCTGTGAAGAGCATTGACGGTTCCGTCAGAGAGATTAAAGAAGGGGTCAACGATACAGTACAGCATACCGAGGAGACCGCACAGATTTTCAAAGAGATGAATACGGTTGTAGATGACTTTGTCAACGCTCTGAACCAGATTGCCGACAACACCGGGGAACTGATGACCGGAAGCAGGGAAATCGGAAGTACCAGCCGGCGCTTGAATGAGATTACCTCACAGATCAAAGACAGCGCCGAACTGATGAAGTCCGAAGCAGCTCTTATGACAGGCGAAATGGAGACCATAACCGATGTGTCCCGGACAGTGTTGTCGGGAATTCAGGAAGCCGCAGCAGGGTCCAATCAGATTGTACAGGCAATGGATATGGTCAAAGGTCTCTCGGGAGATCTGGCCGCAGAAAGTGAGAACCTGAAGGAAGAGATCAACCGGTTTAAAACCGAATAAGAAAGAATCAGAGCCTCCTGAGAGCCTTCAGGAGTGCTTTCTTTTCCTGCCTGTCCAGCTTCTCCCGGCTGTAGGTCTGTCTCAGAAGCAGTGACAAGCCCTCCGGGCTTCCCTTCTGGTATTCAAACCATCTGATCCAGCCGCAGTGCTCCGGAGAGGGGATTCCCTGTTTGCGCGCGGCCTTCCTGACCTTGCGTCTCAGAATCCGCTGCACCCGGGATTCCTGTTTCCTGATCAGAAATAACAGAAACACTGCTGCAAGCCCTGTTCCTGTGATAAAAACAAGAATACGGCGATCCCCGTGAGACCTTTGTGGCATCCCTTCTTCGCTGATGAGGATTCCCATGCGGTCCAGCTGCACCCTGGTGTACTCATCACTGATGCTGCTTTCCGGAATCATAGAGTTTCCCAGATCTTCAAAGGGAGGTGTCACCTCCCAGGGAATCCAGCCTCTATCTTCATGAAAGACCTCCGGCCACTGATGAGCCGAATATCCTGTAATGCCGTAGGACTCCTGTGTGATGTACAGCTCATCCTCCCGGGGGTCTGGAATCTGATACAGGAATCCTTCCGCTATCCTGACAGGCAGCCCCAGAGTTCTGGCCAGAAGAGCTGCTGCTGTGGAAAAGTGTACACAGTACCCGGTACGGGTTTTAAACAGAAAATCAATAACCATCTGATCAGAGCTCTCCGTATCCAGAGAATAGCGGCAGTTCTCTTTCAAATAGGAGGAAATGTTTGCCAGAGACTGTTTCTCATCCACACCTCTCAATGATTCTGCCAGATCCGTGAGTTCTCTTTTCAAATCCGGTGGTATACGGGAGGCTACTGTAAGCTGCCGGTTCAGAAGCTCCTCGTCAGGAACAGGGGATCCTCCCGGAGCATCATACAGGATCAACCGGTCCCCTCTGCTCAGCGGCAGGCCCCGGGGGGGATAAAAGCTGCCCAGGGCATCCGTTTTATAGCTTTCTCCATTCATACTGTAATAGGCGGACCAGCTGTTATGGGGTATCCTTGTATAGAGATCGCTTTCCAGAGTCAGAGCAAAGTTTTTTAAACCTGCATCCGTTGGAACAGAGGATAGGGGTTCTCCTGTTCCCGGCTGGGCAGAGACCCAGTACCCTTCGGAATAGAGATAGAAGACCTCAGACCGGAGATAGTACACGGCTCCAGGCTCTCCTTCAATGCTGAAAATGACATTGGAACTCAGAACCGGTCTGTCTCCTGTTTTCCTCACCTGATCATAAGCGTATCCATAACCGGGAATATCAAAAACAAGGGGAAGCTGCGGTAAGTACTGTACCACTATCTGCTGAAGCCCTGAGGAGAACCGGTCCACAAAAGGACTGCCCCTGGCTTCTGTATTGAAAAGGGGAAACAGAAAGGCGGCTGACAATGCGGGCAGCAGCAGAATGCCCATGGAAAGAAAAGAGACCTTCCCCGGCTCATCCCTCTGTATCAGAATCAGCTTAATGAGAATGAGAATCAGAAAAAGTACAAAAAACGGTGCGGAGGGATACAGTATGAGTACAACCAGACTGCACAGGAGAAGCAGATTGACCAGAGCCTGTTTTCTGTTGGTCCAGCTCATCAGTGCGGCACATCCGACGGAGCTGACCAGACCCCCTGCATAGGCAAAAGCAAAAGAGATCATCCCCCCGGCTCTGCCCGCATCCAGAAGGAGGAGCCAGGCCTGATATAGGGCTTCGGGCAGAAGCAGGATAAACAGGAGAAATCCTATAATCAAAAGCAGAAAAAGAGTGATCCTCAGGGTTTTCATCAGGGAATGTACCCTTTGAGAGGGTACAGTTTTCAGCTCCAGGATTCTCAGAAGGAGGGGGAGTACAATCAGAAGGGGGAACCAGAGGGGAGCCGTGGACGCCAGATAGAAATGAAGAGAATAGTAGACCAGCAATGGAATCAGGAGTATAGCTGGCATTGCAGTTCCTCTTCCATGGAGAGATCAGAATCAATCTCAGAAATAACAGATCCCTCCTGTCTTCGCTGAAGCAGGAGGGATGTGAAGCGCTCTCTTTCCGAAGGGGAATAGGAGAGGCTCACACAGATAAGATGTCCCAGACCGGAAAAGCGGCTTTTTTCATCCAGCAGGGCCAGGTCGGGCATGGATGATACAGCATATACCGCCTCCAGGGTCGAAAGGGTTCTCAATTCTTCAAGATCGGGAGCATCAAAATCAAAAAGGAGAGTACTCTGAAACAGGCGGTGAAACTCAGCTTCCGTTTCAACAGACATACCCTCCCAGCCGGGGTATCCGTGAAGAGTCATTTTCTGCCCAGTTGCCAGACCGGAACGGACAATACAGAGAAAGACTTCCAGAGCGGTATCATCACACAATGGAGAACGGCCCGAGGCTCTTCTGTCCAGAAATATATGAATATCCGATCCTCCCATGGATGAATAGGTCTTGATACAGGGACGGCCTGTCTGCATAAATCGGGACCAGCTGATATGCTTCAGACCCTCCCCTTCCCGGTACTCCCGGAGACCCAGAAAATTATGCTCATCTCCCTTCTGCCCCTCCAGACCGGCATTCTTACCTCCCGGAGAGGGATGTTTTTTCAAAACTGCGGGAATGTCTACAACCCGGGGATAAACATAAAAACTTCTGGAATGGATGGGCAGATCAAGGGAGAGCAGACCGCTGACACTCCTTAAGGTCAGACGGGACAGACCCATGGTATAGACCCCCCGCAGGGTGACATGAACATCCCGGCTGCAGACCCATCGTTCCCCCGGTTTCAGGGACAGCCGGATTTCCCGGTCCCCCTCTTCGGTTCTGCTGTGCAGTTGCGCCAGTTCCATCCGGATCAGGGGAACCGGGAGAAAAAAAGAGCTCTCCATACTGATGGTATAGCGGACCGTATCCCCTTTACTCAGATGATCCCTGCTGAAATCGAGGGAGTAGCGGATGGTGAGCTGGTTGATCAGCAGCATCAGCAGATCAGCAGCAAAAAATACAAACCAGAAACGGGACAGACGGATATACACGCCGCCGAAATAGCGGGAACTTAAGAAGAAAAGAACAGACCCCGCCAGGAAAAGAAAGAGGGTCTCCTTGTGAAATCGGAAGGGAAGATTCATTTTACCGGTACCGGAACACTCTGCACAATATTCTGAATGGCTTCTGTCAGACTGAGCCCCCGGCTCCGCTGTTCGGGAGTCAGAAGGAGCCGGTGAGCCATGACGGCCCCGGCCATGGTACCCATATCCTCGGGTATCACAAATCCCCTGCCCCGGCTCAGGGCTCTTGCCTGTGCCGCCTTCAGCAGATGCTGGGTCCCCCGGATACTGAGACCGGCCTGAAACAGCGAGCTGTTCCGGGTAGCGCCCGCAAGGGCTGCTGTGTAATCCAGCACATTCTTTTCCACAAATACCCCTTCTGTCATCCGGCGCAGCCTGCTGATATCATCAGCACTGCAAACCGCTGTCACCTGATCCACCGCTTTTCTGTCTCTGAATTCCGAAAGGATTCTGACCTCTGTGTCCCTGTCCGGAAAACCGGGAGACAGGGACAGGCCGAAGCGGTCAAGCTGGGACTCGGGCAGGTTGTAGGTACCTGCATACCAGGCCGGATTCTGGGTGGCTGCAACGAAGAAGGGTTCCGGCAGGGAGCGCACCTTACCGTCTACCGTTACAGTCTCCTCCTGCATGGCTTCCAGCAGGGCGGACTGTGTTCTGGCGGGAGCCCGGTTCAGCTCATCTGCCAGAATAAACTGATGATGCAGGGGCCCTTCTCTGTAGAGAAAGGACCGGGTACCCGGCTCCCAGATCATCATGCCCGTAATATCTCCGGGCAGCAGATCGGGAGTAAACTGAATACGCCCCAGATCCAGTCCGGAAGCTATGGACAGACAGCGGATCAGAGTGGTTTTTCCTATACCCGACACATCCTCTATCAGAAGATGAAGACCGCTTACAAGAGCCAGTACAGCTGTTTCACAGGCCTGAGGCATGCCCAGATATCCTTTTTCAGTTTCAGCCTTAATCCGGGAGATAAGATCTGCAGCCCTTTGCCAGTCGCCTTCTTTCAATTCCATAGGTTTAACTCCTTTTTATTACCATAGAAAGAGATAGATCAGCCGTCAAGCGATTTATTTACCCGCTGTCCCGGAGGCTTCTCCTGCTGATGAGCCTGCCGCTGTACCCCAGTCTGTTTCGGACGGTGCTTTCAGAAACAAGGGGAAAGAGATAAAATAGAGGTATGAGTATGCTGAATTTCAGAGAATTAAGCTTGAAAACAAACAGCCGCGGTTTGAAGCTGAAGAGAAATACCATTTACAGAAGCAGCGCCCCTCACCCTGCCGGCGGGGATATTCTGAAAAAGCTGGATGATCACAATATCGCCTATATCTATGATTTGAGAAGCAATCTGGAAATAAGAAAAGACGGTCAGGAGAAGGTGAACCGGGCCCGGACGGTCCACATTAATGTTCTGCCGGCTGCCGGTATGAGTGACGGAGATTTTGAAGCATCTCTGGAAAATGCATCTGTTTTTATGAACAGTCTGTACAGGGATATGCTCAGCGAATCACGGGAGTACAGCACCCTTATCAGAGAGATTCTGAACCAAAAATCTCCCGGGTTTCTGTTTCACTGTACAGCGGGAAAGGACAGAACCGGTATTGCCGGTGTCATCCTTATGCATCTGTTCCAGTTTTCACCGGAAGATATTGCTCAGGAGTATCTGACCATAGATCCTGATCTTATAGATTTTCTGAGTACCAAATTCATGCCTGATGAATCGGTTCTGAAACGGTCTGTCCCCGATCTGGATCTGTCAGAAATCAGGGACAAAATGCTGGGATTCATCACGGTGAAAGAAGAGTATCTGAACTCATTCTATTCGGGAATAAAGGAACGCTACGGCAGCATGGATGCCTATATCCGGGACTTCCTGGACATAGACAGCCGTGAAGTTGAAGAACTCCACCGCAGATATCTTATTCCTTCCTGAGAGCGGAACAGACAGACTCAACAGATTATTTGATTTTTCTGAACTCCACTTCCCAGTGACGTCCGGTACCGATATTGTAGGCACGGGCAAAATTTCCCTGGTTGATGGCAATAGCCATATTGTAGACCGAGTTGACATAGATAACCTGTTCACTGGGATAGACATCAGCGAAAGAACGGCCGTAAACAATCCTGTTGTTGTAAGCCATTTTGTTGCCGTTCCGGATCATCACTTCAACTGAATCACCGTGTTTAAATCCCGTTTCCACAAAGGCATCCCGGGGAATATTGGTCCAGAGGCTACCGAAGCGGACGTCCAGAATATCGATTGTCCCTTTAACGGTTTCCTCAGTTCTGACGACCTCTCCCACTTCCAGTTCCTGCACATCCTCCAGAGGCACCTGCCGGCCCACCTGCTCAAAGCTGATGGTTTCCGAAGCCAGTTTGGCACCGGTGTTGGCATAGACATCCCGCCCATGAAAGGTATAGGAATATTCCGTATCTTCCCGTCTGTGTTTTGATTCATCAATTTCCCGGACCTCTTTCAGGCCGACATACTTTTTCAGATGGGTCAGGGTTCCGTTATCGGGAGTCACAATATAGTGATT
The DNA here is from genome assembly GCA_028532905.1 of Spirochaetales bacterium. Lineage (GTDB taxonomy): Bacteria > Spirochaetota > Spirochaetia > DSM-2461 > DSM-2461 > Oceanispirochaeta. The sequence continues at coordinate 23,891 of JAQQAM010000281.1, read as the reverse complement.
ATTCACAGTCCGGGCCACAACACTCAGCCGGGAAGATCCCACACCCGGGTCTACGACGGAAACAAACACCGTCCCTTCGGGCCAGTACTCTGTTGTCTGATACAGCCGATAGGAGGCATCCCAGATGCTATACTGGGGAATATCGTGGGTCAGGTCAAATATTTTAAGAGTGTCATCCACAACATTGGCCACACCGTGCATGGCTGATACGGCACCATCCACCAGTCCGAAGTCGCTTTGAAATACAATCAGTTTATTCATTTTCCACCTCTTTTCTTTTCATTTATCAGGATTTCCTTCTGAAGGAGATCCTCGGAAGAATCAGTTTCAACAGGAGAATTCGACAGTCCAGTCAGACCCGTAGCCGATGCCGTACTGCTCCATAAAACTCCCCTGGGAGACAGCAAGTGAGATTTTCATAAGCTCATTGTTGTAGATCATGGGCTCCCCCTTCTCTTCAAATCCGAAGGATTTGTGAAACAGGAGCTTTCTGGAAAACGTCTCTTCTCCCTTGTGACAGATGCGCAGTTGCAGATAATCTCCGAAATCAAACCCCGCCTCTCTAAATACTGAAAGAGGAATATTGGTCCAGATATTTCCAAAATTGGGATCGTTTATCTCAAATATGCCTGATATTTTTCCGTCTTCAACAGTTGGTTCCAGAATGGGAAAACGAACAATATCCTCACTCGGGTAGGCTGGCCCCACCTCTTCAAAACTGATAATGCCCGCAGCAAACCTGGCGGCACAGTAGGAGAAAAGGTCACGCCCGTGAAAAATGCTGACCTCTTCGGTGTCCTTTCCCTTCAGGCGGTTTATACCTTCGTCAATCTCCCGAATCTCCTTAATGCCGAATTCCCGATCAACATGGGTGAGAGATCCGTTATCCGGGGTAACGATGTAGTAACCGTTTTCAGTAAGAGCCACCGAAGCCTTGCGGGCGGTTCCCACACCCGGATCTACAACCGAAACAAAGACAGTACCCTCGGGCCAGAACTTCATGGACTGATAGAGTCTGTACGAGGCGCTCCAGGTATCAAACTGAGGAATATCATGGGTCCCTGTAATGATTTCAAGAGAGCGGTCAACAGACTTGACCACACCATACATGGAGCAGACCGCTCCCTCCTTATAGGTAAAATCGGTCTGAAAGACCATTAATGGTTTTTCCATAAAAGCCTCCTTTCGTTGGATAATCAGATAAAGGGATTATAAAAACGTCCGTGATTGATGAATACGGATACCAGAATGGTCCCTGTAAAAATCAATACGGAGATGAAAAGCGCAATAAAATCAGATGTTGTAAATGGCTTCTTGCTGAACCAGCTACGTCTGTTGTGCTTGCCGAATCCTCTCAGATCCATGGCATTGCTGATCAGTTCTATTCTGTCGAGAGTAGAGAATACCAGAGGGATGATGATCAGAAGGGCATTCTTCACTCTGGTGGCGAATCCGGCTTTTTTGGACATATCCAGGCCTCTCGCCTGCTGGGAGAGACTGATATTTCTGTACTCCCTCTGGATATCCGGAAAATACCGGAGGGTCAGAGACACAGCATAGGCTGCTTTGTAATGAACCCCTACACCGTTGAGTGCCGAAGCAAATTCACTGGGATTTGTGGTGAGAAGGAAGGTAATTCCCAGGGGAATGACAGATGAATATTTAAACAGCTTGGTCAGCTGATAAAAGAGCTGTTCCTGAGTTACCACATAGGGGCCTGCAATTTTAAACAGGACATGCCGGGTTCCGTAAATCTTAACCCCTTCTTCCGGGGAAAAGAAAAAAGTGATAATGGCGTTGGTTATAATGAATACAGCCACATAGATCACCATCAGCCGGATCTGTCTGTATTTGATTTTAGACAGGCGCAGAACAAACAGGGAGAACACCATTACCAGCAGAATAACCCGGATATCATAACTGAACATTACAGCAAAGGTGAGGAAAAGAAAGGCGATCAATTTTGTCAGCCCCGACAGTCTGTGAACAGGGGTATCTATGTAATTGTATGAGAATAATTTGCTGTTCAATGGACTCTCACCTTCTTTTCATAATCAATAAAGTTCTGAACAAAGGCGGTACCGTCTTCTATCCCTGCACTCAGACTGAGCTGATACAGGGAGGTTTCCTTCAGATTTGCCTGTTCAATGATACTGTGGTTTGTAAGGACATCGCTGGGACGGGCATCGGCAATTTTCTGTCCTCCTGATATAACAACGGCCCTCTCGGCATATTCCAGCATCAGATGCATATCGTGGGTAATCAGGATAATGGCGACACCCAGTTTATTGATCTCATCCACAAACTCCATAATCTGGGTATAGTGTTTGAAATCCTGCCCCGCTGTGGGTTCATCCAGAATAATGACTTCCGGGTTCAGAGCCAGTATGGAGGCTATGGTCACCCTTTTCTTCTGTCCGAAACTAAGGGCGGCAATAGGCCACTTTCTGAAAGGGGCCAGTCCGCAAACCTTCAGAACCTTCTCCACCCTCTGTTTAATTTCCTCTTCATCCACATTCCTGAGCCGCAGCCCCAGGGCCACCTCATCAAAAATCATGGGCTTGGAAATCATCTGGTTGGGATTCTGCATAACCACACCGATTTTTTCAGCTCTCTCTTTGATGGTGAGACCGCTTATATCCTCCCCCCTGTAGGAGATGATACCCGAAGACTCCTTTTCAAAACCGGAAATGAGCCGGGACAGAGTCGATTTACCGGCACCGTTGCGTCCCACAATGGCCATGAGTTCACCATAACCCAGTTTGAAACTGACATCCCTGATAATATCCTTCTCCCCGTCATAGGAAAAACAGATATTTTTAAGGTGCAGGAGAGTCTCTTTTTCTTCTTGCGGCTGTGGTGAGACAACTGAATTATTCCAGTCGAATACGGCTTTTTTCACATCTTCCATAACAAGGGAGTCGATGTGCCCGGCCTGCAGGTCTTTGGAAACGTCAACTCCCGCATATTTCAGGGCTGTAACATAAAGGGGTTCCCGTATGCCGTTCTCTTTCAGAACCGAAGAGGCCATTAAGGAATCGGCATCCAGATCGGCCAGAATACGGCCGTCATTCATAACAATAACCCGGTCAATATCCCTGTGAAGGACATCTTCCAGCCGGTGTTCAATGATAATTATGGTTTTGTCGGTGTCTCTGTGAATGTCATCGATTATTTCAATGGCCCTTTTGCCTGTTGCCGGGTCCAGATTGGCCAGAGGCTCGTCAAAAAGGAGGATATCCACTTCATCCACCAGAACCCCTGCCAGGGAGGTTCTCTGTTTCTGTCCGCCAGAAAGCTCATAGGGGGAGGAAGAATGGAAACTGTCCATATCCACCATTTCAGCGGCTTTCCGGACCCTCTGTTTCATTTCAGGGAGGGAAATATTATCATTCTCCAGGGCAAAAGCAATATCTTCAAAAACAGTGAGCCCTACAAACTGTCCGTCGGGGTCCTGGAGGACGGTTCCCAGGATTTTAGACAGCTGAAAGATATCCAGGTCTCTGGTTTCTTTGTCCCGGATTTTCAGGCTGCCTGTGATTTCCCCATTATAGGAGAAAGGGATCAGACCGTTCAGACAATGCCCCAGGGTGCTTTTACCGCTGCCGCTGGGACCGACTATCAGAATCTTCTCCCCTTTTCTGATGCTCAGATCTATATTATGCAGGGTAGGTTTTGCCTGTGTAAAATACTGAAAACTGAAATCCCTGAACTCAATAATGTTTTCATTTTCCACAGTGAACCTCTTCCCATACAGATCTTTTGCGTTTTTTGTGAGTCTTCAGGTTTTACTCTTTATCCAGACTGCCCTTCTGGGTTCTGGTTGCATTGTAGGCAACAAGCAGAAGAGTACCTATGATGGCTACCGTTACGGAGTTCATGGCCGCTGCAACAATTCCCTGTGTGAATACAAGATTAACAGGTTCCTTGTAGATGACGATATCCAGTACAGGGGCTATGACAACCCAGGCGATGATATTACCGACAATCTGAATAATATTAAAGACAACGATGGATTTTCCTTTGAACTCACCCTCTTCCACACCGGTCTTTTTGTAGGCCAGTCCATAGGCGAAACCGCAGACACCGCTGGCAATAACCCAGCTCCACCAGGGAGAGCCGTACTGCAGAGCGTCAGACAGAGCATGGCCGATGAATGCAATCAATCCGCCGGCAATGGGGCCGAAAAGGACTGCAAAAAAGGCGCCCAGACCGTAAGCTGTCTGAAGGCTGGTCTCGGGGATGGGTGAAGGAACTTTGACATACATGAACAGCAGCATAAAAAGGGCTGCACCAAGACCGGTAGCCACAATAGTTCTTGTGGTCACTTTAAAATAATCTTTCATAAACTTACTCCTTGGTCTGTTAATTAAACCTTGTTTTTTCCCTTAAGGAAATAAACATAAGAAATATAATATATTTTGCACTGCATACTGTCAAATCTGTCTGACCTTTTCCGATTCTCCTGAATCAGGGAATCCATAAATATCAGAAAAAAAGGCCTGTTCAGTTATAGAAATTGATTTATAATGGTGCTATGTATCCCCAGTTTGATTACCAGACCAGTTTTTTCTTTATCTCTCTGCTGTTTCTGCTTCTCTTTAATATGATTTACAACAAACAGCACTTTTCCATCTCCAACCGCTGGTTTATGAAACTGATAGCCGCAGAGATTGCCGTACTGATTCTGGAGATTCTCAGCTGGCGGTATGAAGGGATTCCCGGCCCCCGGGCCTGTTTTCTAAACCAGTTGATCAATTTTCTTTTTTTCTTTTCCAATGTTTGGGTTCCCGTGATCTGGCTGAATTACATTGATTTTAAAATTTTCGGCTCAGTGGAAAGACTGAAAAGAAAAGGCTACTACAGTTATTACCTGATTATTTCCCTTGTACTTCTCCTGATCAATCTGAAAACACAGTGGATTTTCAGTTTTGATGCATCCAACTGCTATATCAGAAATACGACGGGTTCCATTCTCTACACTGTCTTTATTTTTATGATTATCTACTCCCCTGTTCTGACGGTGATACGGGGCAAAGTGACAATGGAACGGAATATCCGAATTGCCACATTCGCCTTTGTTCTGATTCCCTTAACCGGTGCCGTGATCCAGATTGTAACCACAAGCCCCATGATTGTCTGGAACTCTGTAGCTATGGCCATTGTTGCTGTTTTTATATTCCTGGAACTCGGATCAACCAGCAATGATACCCTCACAGGACTGAATAACAGAAAACAGATGGAGGAGTGGCTCTATTACCGAACGTCTCAGGCACTGAAAACGGGCATCGGCTTTTCAGTCATTATGATCGACATGGACCGGTTTAAGCAGATCAATGACCGCTTCGGCCACAGTGAGGGAGACAGAGCTCTGATCCATTTTGCCAGGATACTGAATCAGTGTGTGAAACATGAAGACAATACCTCCCGTTTTGCAGGAGATGAGTTTCTTGTTTCCCTGGAAACGACACAACCAGAGGTCATCAAACTGGTCATCCAGCGCCTTGAAAATCAATTGAATGATTTTAATGCCAAAGGGATCAAAGAATACGGACTCTACTGCAGCTGCGGCTGCTCTGTTTTTGACCCGGAAAAACACAAAAACTACCAGGATCTTGTCAGGGATGCTGATAATGAAATGTACAGGGTTAAAAGCAACAAACAGTTCAGTCGCTGAAATCTACTGATATACCTGTTAAAGTTATTCAGGCAGTTTTTCATACTTTTAAAGAATTTATTATCATTAGAAAGAAGCTGCTTCAAACTGGCCAAAGAATAGCTCGTTACCCATCTTGCCCACTAAACAGATATTTCCTTTTGACCATATAAATAACCGGGTGTACACTATACAAGGAACCCGCCACTTAATCAGACATAGTTTTAGTTCCTGATATGATCTGCCTTTTTTCCTTTCTTATACTGCCGGAAGCAGAGTTCGAACCTGTATTTATTTTTATTGTGCAAACCACAATTCTGAAGGAGAGTTTTATGACTCCGATTAAAAACAGAACATTCTTACTCATTTTATTGTCCTGTCTTTTTCTGACTGGGTGTAGCCTCTTTTCAAAAGATATCACTTTCTATGTCGGTTTTGTAGATGAACTTTACGGAGGTTTTCAAATAATATCCGTTGAGTATGATGGAGAGGAACTTCCACCCGGGGAGTTATCTAAAATTGATGATTCATTCCAGCCCGGCAGTAATGAGGCTTTTTTAATCTATACAAGTGAATTCGTTATGGAAGGTGCTCAGTCTGATGGTGACACATCAGATACTGATTATACAATTGATGAGCATGCAAACGGCATCTATTTTCTTATATACGGAAACACGAGTGAAACCTTCTCATCCCTTTCAGAAATGAACTCCCGGGCAGAAGAACTGGGTTTTTCCCCATTTTCTGATGATAACTCAGATGACAATTCCGGTTCTGTATCAGGAAGCTACAGCATCGATGGAGTGGTAACCGGCAGTTTCACCAGTGCTCAAAAGGAAGATAACGGGTCCAACTCAGACAGCTATGACTGGGACTTCTACCTGTATACAGGAACTCTCACAAACTATGCATATGAGGGTAACGGAGATTATTTTGTGATGGATCTGAATACTCCAGACCAGAGTAATTTTAATGGCACTTATACAAAGGACAGTACCAGAGATGCTCTCACCTGGCCCTTAATAACTCTCTATACCGGAGTTCAGGGCGGTTTCGGTTACGAAAATGAGTATAATATATCAAGCGGTCAGGTAGTCATTTCTGAATCTAATGACAGTTTTACCATCTCCTTCTCTCTGACTGCATTTACCGGAGAAATAATCAGCGGTAGCTACACAGGACCTGTTCCTGATATGTAAAAAAGCGTCTCTTTTTCAATCAGAAGCTCAAAAAAGTCTGTATAGACTGTATGAACGATTTGAAATACACAATACAGTCCAGGCAGAACATGCAGCCGAGAGAAAAGGCCCTCAGTTATGGCATATCGGTATTAAACGACAGGGAACTTTTGAAAATACTGATTGGAAGCGGTCAGAAAAACCGGTCTGTTGATAAAATTGCAGAGGATGTTCTGAGCCTCCTGGACAGTAACAATGAAATGCCCGAACCGGAAGAGCTGATGAGTATTCCCGGTATGGGAATGGCCAGATCTTCCCTGCTGACAGCAGCACTGGAGTTTTCTAGGCGCCATTATCTGACACAAAATACCAGAATCACCCATCCCGAACTGATATTTAATCTATTAAGCCATATGGCGGACAGAAAACAGGAGTACTTCTTTACCATCAGCCTCAACGGAGCCCATGAACACATCAAAACCAGGCAGATCAGCCAGGGGCTGGTGAATCGTACCATAGTTCATCCCCGGGAAGTTTTTGCCGATCCCATCACTGACAGAGCTGCTGCACTTTGCCTTGCCCATAATCATCCTTCCGGTTCGCTGGTTCCCAGCCCTGAAGACAGAGATATAACCAGACGTCTGGTGGAAGTGGGAGATCTGCTGGGTATTCCCGTTCTGGATCATATTATTTTCAGCTCCCGGGGGTACTTCAGTTTTATGGAGCAGGGGGAGATGGGATGAAAACCGTTTATCCCAAAGCCACATCAAGAGTCATCATAACGGCAAATCCCAGCATGGCTCCGATAGTGGAAATATCATTGTGATCCTCATCTTCCTGGGAAGAAGGAACCAGTTCTTCCACAACGACATAGATCATCGCTCCTGCCGCAAATGCAAGAGCATAGGGAAGAATGGGACGGAAAATCAAAACCGAAGCGGCTCCAAGAACACCTGCGACAGGCTCCACCATGCCGGAAAACTGTCCGTATATAAAGCTTTTTCTACGGCTTAATCCTTCTCTGCGCAAGGGAATGGAAACCGCCGCCCCCTCAGGAAAGTTCTGTATTCCGATTCCGATAGCCAGGGCCAGTGCCCCAGCGATGGAAGCCGATGGAATACCGGCAGCAACTGCTCCAAAAGCGACACCTACTGCCAATCCTTCTGGAAAATTGTGTATTGTTATGGCCAGAACAAGGAGAACGCTCCTCTGCCAGCCCGACTTGATTCCCTCCTGTTCTCCCTTTTTGAAACCGGGATGAACATGGGGCAGAGTTTTGTCAACCAGCCAGAGAAAGGCTCCTCCCAGCAGAAAACCGACTACAGCAGGTACCCAGTCGGCACCAGGGAAATCAGCAGACATTTCAATCGCAGGTGCCAGAAGAGACCAGTAGGACGCAGCAATCATAACCCCTGCTGCAAATCCCAGCATACCATTGAGAACTTTCTTGTTGATAGATTTGAAAAAGAAAACCATCGCAGCTCCGAGAGCTGTCACAGCATAGGTAAAAAGAGTTCCGAATAAGGCCTGTGTAACAGGGTGGAATTGGGAGATCCATTGAATCATATACTTATCCCTTCTTTTTATTTGATAATACACATTATTATCAGCATCAGCAATTTGATTTTCTAAAAGAATAATCGAAAATCAGTCAGCCTTTGTTTCTGTATTCCTTCTGCTTTCCGGATCTTCCGGTTTCCTGATCTCTTAGCGTCTTCTGCCGGCCGGGGACTTCCTCCTGCTGGCGGCCTGTCTGCTTCCAGACCGGGATGTTCCCGTACCGGATTTTCCCGGACCGGTTTTTCCGGAGCCCTGTTTCCCTGCAGCCGGTTTCTTCCTGGAGGCAGCTGCCTTTCCTCCCGGTGTACTGCTGCGGCCGGAAGAACTTCGGTCGGAAGAGCTGCTGCCGGCAGTGTTTCTGCTCCCTCTACCAGCGGGTTTACCGCCTCTGGCGGAGGGGGAGGATGTTTTCTTTTTCAGAACCTTGTCTACATCATGTTTGGGCTCAAAGCCTGCCACCGGTTCAACGGGAATCTTTGATTTCAGAAGCTTTTCTATTTTAAGGAGCTGGTTTTTTTCAGAAAAGGAGATCAGAGAGATGGCGGTTCCCGATTTTCCCGCCCGCCCGGTCCGGCCGATTCTGTGTATATAGTCTTCGGGAATCTGGGGCAGTTCAAAGTTCACCACATGGCTCATATCGTGAAGATCGATGCCCCGGGCGGCTACATCGGTGGCTACAAGAGCCTGAAGATCTCCGCTTTTGAAGTTTTTCAGGGCTCTGTTCCGGGCTCCCTGACTCTTGTCGCCGTGGAGGGCGGCTGCCGGGATTTTTGCCTTCAGCAGGTCGGCGGCGACTCTGTCGGCGGTATGCTTGGTTTTCACAAAGATAAGGACCTGATACCACTGCCCTTCCTGTATGAGATGGAGGAGGAGATCAAAGCGCTTTCCCTTGTCCACATAATGGATCTTCTGCTTTATATCCGAGGCGGCCGCATTTCTTTTACTCACTTCCACAGCAACAGGATCTTTGAGAATCTGACGGGCCAGCTTTTCAATGTCCGGTCCATAGGTAGCGGAAAAAAGGAGATTCTGGGTTTTCTGTTTTATCATTCCCATAATGGCTCTGATATCATTGATAAATCCCATATCCAGCATACGGTCCGCTTCATCCAGAACACAGATCTGAAGACGGCTCAGGTCAATGCTGTCCTGCCGGATATGATCCATCAGTCTGCCGGGGGTGGCAATCACAATATCCGATCCCTTTTCCAGATTACTGGTCTGAGCGCTCATTTTGGCCCCTCCGTACACCTTGAGGGTTACAAGGTCCAGATGAGCGCCGTAGGTTTTAAAGCTCTCCCCAACCTGATCGGCCAGCTCCCGTGTGGGAGCCAGAACCAGGGCCCGGGGTGATGCGCCAGTACCGGCACTGGTTTCCAGAAGATTCAGTATGGGCAGGGCGAAGGCGGCGGTTTTTCCGGTGCCGGTCTGGGCGCCTCCCAGTATATCCTTCCCCGCAAGTACCGCCGGGATGGCCCGGGTCTGTATAGGGGTTGTATGGGTGTACCCTTTTTCTTTTACAGCCTGAAGAATTTCAGGCAGCAGGGCCAGTTTTTCAAATTTCATTCAATACGCCTTTATCAGATTATCTTACAGAATGGCCTTACAGGATTTCCTGAACCCGGCCCACCTGTCCGTCTTCAAGCCGCACCTTGATGCCGTGAGGATGATAGGATGAGTTGGTCAGTATGTCTTTTACAACACCCCGGGTCAGAATCCCTGTGCGCTGGTCTTTCTTTAATACGATATCCACCTGAATACCGGGTTTTATATTGTCTCTATTCTGTCCGTTCATAGAAAGGGATCATACTGTATTGGAAAAAATAAATCTATAGTGAGTAAGAAATAGGGATTGGAGAGATGCGCAGCAGACCCGGCGGACCGGTCTGCCGGGGCCGGAGCGGAAGCGGAGTCTCGGAAAGCCCGCCCGGCGGGAGCCGGGATTTCCCCATAACAGAATGTTAAAATTGTGTTAGCCTGATGTGCGAAACGATTCGAGTATTGACTAAATGAACCTTTTTTGGCAAATTGCAGATATAACATTTCGATGGAGAGCTAAATGTCCGATAAAAGAATTGGTTTTTTTGCCCGCTACCTGTCTTTGTGGGTGGCTATTTGTATAGGTCTGGGTGTGGCGATTGGAGTCCTGTTTCCCCAGGTTCCCGATTTTCTGGGCACACTCGAGTATGCCAATGTGTCTATTCCGGTTGCCCTTCTGATCTGGCTGATGATTTATCCCATGATGCTGAAGGTTGATTTTAAAAGCATTGTGAATGCCGGCAAAAAGCCCAAGGGGCTTGTGGTGACTCTTGTGATCAACTGGCTGATCAAGCCTTTTACCATGTACCTTATAGCTGCTTTTTTTCTGAAAGTCGTCTTCCGGGCGTTTATTCCCGATGCCCTGGCCAGTGAATATATTGCCGGTGCTGTTCTTCTGGGTGCCGCTCCCTGTACGGCCATGGTGTTTGTGTGGAGCTATCTTTCCGATGGTGATCCGGGTTATACGGTGGTTCAGGTTGCTGTGAATGATCTGATTATTCTCATTGCCTTTGCGCCCATAGTAGCCTTCCTTTTAGGTGTGACCAATGTTCAGGTACCCATGGACACTCTGTTTATGTCTGTTGTTCTGTTTGTGGTTATTCCCCTTGCGGCGGGAGTCATTACCCGGACTCTGTTGCTGAAAAACCACGGCAAGGACTGGTTTGAGAATGTTTTCTGCAGGAAGTTCGACGGTATTACAGAAGCCGGTCTTCTGTTGACCCTGGTTATTATCTTCTCCTTCCAGGGAGAGACGATTCTGAGCAACCCCATTGCCATTGTGCTGATTGCGGTGCCCCTGATTATACAGACCTATTTTGTGTTCTTTCTGGGATTCACCTGGTCACGGCTCTGGAAAGTACCCTATGCTGTGGCGGCTCCTTCGGGAATGATTGGTGCCTCCAACTTTTTTGAACTGGCTGTGGCAGTGGCTGTGAGCCTTTTCGGCCTGTCTTCGGGAGCCACCCTGGCGACTGTTGTGGGTGTTCTGGTGGAAGTGCCTGTTATGCTGAGCCTTGTCCGTATTGCCAATGCTTCCAAAAACAAATTTCCCGCTCTGGCATAAATAGTTCTGGATTTTTCAGTTCCGGTCTGTATAGTTAATTACAGATCTTGATAAACAGGGTTCTTTCAGGCTGTCCCGCTGTCTGAGGAACCCTGCTTTATGTTTACAGAAATGAGGCTGGGAGAGAGACTATGAAAGTGATTCAGAAAACAGACAGACTATTCGAGCTGACAATGGGATATGTGAAAGCCTTTATTGTCAAAGGAGAAGGCAGCCCGAACGAGGCGGAACTGGTTCTGATTGATACGGGTGTGGCAGGAAAGGGAAAGGCCATACTGAATGCCATTGATGATGCGGGTCTGAACAGTTCAAATCTGAAGCACATTATCATTACCCATCTCCATGAAGATCATACAGGAAGTCTGGCCGAACTGAAAGAGCTGACAGGGGCCTGTGTTTATGCGCATAAAGAGGAAGCCCCCGCCATTGAGGAAGGACGGCTTATGAGGGAGTGTTCTCCGCCCCCGAGGTTTCTTATAAAACTGTTATTTCCCCTTATTGCCGGCAGAAGCCTGGGACGGACACAGTCCCCCTGTTCAGTGGATGTAAAGCTGGAAAATGAACAGCGGATAGAGGCAGGAGGAGGAATACGTATCATCCATACGCCGGGCCATACAAAAGGGCATATCTGCTGTCTCCTTGAACAGGAAAAAATACTGATTGCCGGAGATGCAGCATCGGGAGGTTCTAAGCCGGGTTACCCATTTCTCTTTGAAGATGAGGCAACAGGACGGGATACTCTTAAAAAGCTGGGGACCATGGACTTTGAATCAGCTTATTTTTCCCATGGCAGAACCATAAAAAAAGAAGCTGCAGTTCAATTCAGCAGGGTTTTCGGCTGATTCAGCCGTTTTCGGCAATTTCCAGATAGGCTCTCTGTTTCTCATGAGGAAAAAGATTGGAGGGCATAAACTCTTTTCCCAGAGCATTGGCAACCATATATCGGGCACAGTTCAGGTTATTGCTTTTGCAGTACTTAACTTTCATATCATCAATGGCATCAAAGTCGCCGCTTAAAGCATCATTGAAAAAGGGGCATTTTTCGATAAACTCACACTCACCCATGGGAAGATCACCTTATATAATGGACTGATTTAATAACTCCACTATTTTCAATAATAGAAGCCCCTTTGGTCAAGAACTTTTTTAGGAGATTCTTAAAAATCAGAAAAGGAATCATCAGGAATCCCGGATAAAAATCGTTTAGACTTAAAGAGTAGGAAAGATTAAACAAGGAGGCTCCAATGAAAAGCCGGTCTATGAATATTCTTATCCGCCTGGAGGAACTGGGATTTTTCCTTCTGACCATCTATCTGTTTACACGGCTCCCCTATCCCTGGTGGGTCTATCCTCTGCTCCTTTTTATTCCGGATGTCAGCATTCTGGCTTACATGATCAACACCGTAACAGGAGCCTATGTGTATAATTTCATACATCACAGAGGAATCGCCCTGATCCTCTACATCAGCGGGATACTGCTGGGACGCCCCCTGCTGGCGCTGGCCGGTCTCATTCTCTTTGCCCACTCCTCCCTGGACAGAGTCTTCGGATACGGCTTAAAGCACAGTGATGATTTTCATGAAACCCATATGGGGAGAATCGGCCGTTGACCTGTTACGACCAGAGCAGCGGATGCATCTTCAGGGGTTGAAAACAAGATCGGGTGACCCTTTCAGAGAGGATGTATAGATCCGCTCCAGAAACAGAAGATCTCCTCCTGCGGATTCAGCTGTTTTATCATGGCTGCGGACTTCTACAGACTGCTCAGAGCTGCCGGCCCGTCTGGCGGTATCTCTTGTTTTTGCCACCAGAGCCTCCATGCAGAGGCTGTCTGCTTCTTCCATACTCTCCTGATCCTCAAAGCCTTCAAGACCTGTGATTCTGTACAGACCTTCCACTGTGGGAACAACCGAAGCGCTGCAGTTCACCTGGACTTTACTGGTAATGGCTCCCAGGGCATTGGCCACATCTCCGTTTTCAGGGATCAGGGCAGTTCCTCCCAGCAGTTCTACCGCATTCTCCAGAAACAGAGAGGCGGGTGCGCCCAGCCCGATAACCGGGATCTTCAGGGAGGGTGTCAGAGTCAGATAGTCATTGCCCCCGTTGAGAATCGGGCTGAAGAGAGTGCTTTTTTCCGACGTCTCGGGGAAGATTTTCTGCAGGGCAGACCGGGCAAGGGTTCGGTTGATTTTTTCAAGAAGCCGGTCCATAACCCTGTAGGCGCTCTCCTTCTGCAGTTCCAGATGGAGGTCAAAGTACTCCTGTATACCCTCTACGGGCCAGAGGGACAATCTCCCCTGGAGGTGAAAAAGATCGGTGGGAGTCAGGCCGGCTCTCTGAATACAGTAATTCTTTTCAAGACGGTCCAGCTTCAGGAGTTTCCAGACCCCGTGGCAGATTCTGCTGCTCAGATCTGAGACCAGCAGGGGGCCTTCTTCCAGTATTTCCAGGATTTTTTTCTCCTGTGCGCTCAGTTCGAAATCAGGAGTTTTGCCGGTGCTGTACATCCATTGCAGAGGAACAGAAGACTCACTGTCCTTTGCACTGTTGCGAGCCCCTTCCAGGGACTGCTTCAAATCATAACGGCCGTTCAGCCAGCAGAAGGGGGTGATTCTTCCCGGTCCGATACTCCAGACCTGACGGTCAAAAACAATGGCGCTGTCTCCCCCCAGACCAGTTGTGAGCATATCCACCGCTTTCACATGGGTTCTCCAGGATGAGATGGAAGCCCCGGACTCGCATACGGCAACTTCCCCCTTTTCCAGATACCCGATGTCCGATGTGGTTCCGCCCACATCAATTACCAGAGCGTTATCCAGGCCTGTGAGAAAACGGGCTCCTGTCATACTGGCCGCCGGACCGGAAAGAGCCGTCTGAACGGGAAACTCTGAAGCGAAGGCTCCGGTCATGATTGAACCGTCCCCTTTCACAACAAGCTGGGGAGCATCCACCTTTACCCCTTTCAGAGCTCTTTTCATTTCTGACAGGAAATCTTCCATAATAGGGATGACCCCGGCATTCAGTACTGCGGTGTGAGCCCTTACATGGAAGTTCAATGTCCCTGAAAGCTCATGGCCGCAACACACATCCAGCCCCGTCTCCTCTCTCAGGATCTTTTTGACTTTCAGCTCCAGTTCGGGATTGACCGAAGCCCCGTAACCTGAAACAGCAAAGGCTTTTACACCGTTCTGAGCGACCATTTTAACAGCGGCCTGTCTTATCTCCTCCGGATCAATATCCTGTGAAACAGCGCCCTCAATGGTCATTCTACCCTTAATGAGGGAATGGGGATTGTGACTGATGTTATCGGGAATCATATTGGCCATGGGCATGAGAAAAAGTCCCACCGGGTGCATGTTGGATTCAACGATGGCATTGGTAACCAGGGTTGTGGAAAGGGATACCAGATCCACTTTATTCAAAAGATCTTCGGGAAGCTGCCGGACCGCCGCCATGATCCCTTCAGAGTATTTCCACTTGGTTGTCAGAGACTTGGCCCGGGAGAGGATCTTTTCTTCCCGGAAATCAAAAAGAACGGCATCTGTATAGGTTCCTCCGGCGTCTATACCGAGTCCCAGGGCGGCTGTCTTCCGGGAATCCGAATTGTCCTGTGCAGCCTCACTGCCGAAGAGGATATGACGTTCGGTATTGCTGTTCTGCTCCGTCAGAGGAGAGGCAAAGTTCACAAGGCCGCTCACCGGATCAAAGGTGATTTCCCTTCCGGGAGGGACAACCAGAATTTCCTCATCTGAAAGCTCACTGTTACTGTCAGCAGAAAAACAGCGGTATATAAGGCTCTGGGAGCCTTCCAGCCTTGTATATTCCCAGCCGTTGTCTTCGGCCAGTTTTTTCGCATAGTCCGAATAGGTTTCTTTCCCAATGCATCCTGTATCGATATACACAGCCCGGGAGTAGTTCTTTTTCCAGCCGTCATAAAAGTCCTTCACAGCCCGGGAATTCTCCTCACCGAAGCGCTGTGTCAGAACGGTTTCATCCAGGGTATCCGCATAGGGAGAGGGTTTTTTAAGATTCTCCATGTCCCGGAGTCTTTTGCCTTTGGTCTGCACCTGCTCCTCGTACCATCCGGCCGAGATATAATAGGTACCCGGTTTATGGGTAAACTGTTTTCTGTACTCCCTGGTTCCTCCCAGAAAGAGACTGATGCAGTCGTGGACTCTGGGAACCACAATGGTCTGAGATGCGGCGTGCAGGCCGACAATACCCTTGCCGCATACACCGTATAAAAGGATAATCCGCTGGAAATCAGCAGGAACGTTATCTATGGCGCTCTGAAGTTCTTTTCTCAGAAGATCGGGCTCGGCGTGGAGTCCCCCTTCCAGATATTCCACTTCGGGAGTTTCAGGTAGTGCGGGTAGAATCTCTTCAAGATCCTTTCTGAATACACCGCAGGCGATACAATAGGTTTTCACATTTCTCCCCTTCATTTGAAAAGAGAATTATAGCACTGGGGAGTCCGGCCGCATTGGTAATATTTATCGACTTTTTGTACTTTATCGGGCAGAGACTCAGTCTTCCAGGATTCGAGAAAAGTCCTGAAGGAGAGCCTCACTTATATTATGGGGGACTCTGCCGTGAAAACGGATGTGTTTAATGCGCATCTCCCTCTGGCATAAGCGGAACAGATTCTCATTGGTCACAAGAAAGTTGGGAGGAATATCCAGCCTCTCGGCATATTCTTCCCGGCTGTCAAAGAGCTGCCGGAACAGCTGTCGGCTGTCAGCGGGCATTTTCTTGAAACGGTTCTTCCTGAAGATACCGGGTACGGGATTCAGGGAGATTTCCCTGGTCTGTACCAGCTGATTCTTCTGTTCATACTCATCCAGCAGATTTAAGGCGGTCACCTCTTTCAGTAGCTCCATCCGCAGATCAAAGAGGTACTTCACATCTTCCAGAGCGTATTCCAGAGCATCCTTTTGAATGGGGCGGCGCATCCAGTTGTACTGTTGAAACTTCTTTTTGGCCTTGGGCTGAATCCCCAGAAACTGTGTCAGCACAAAGGAGAGGTTCCGCTTCTCCAGATCAAGAAGCTCAACAGCCGGCAGGAGGTCTTCAATATTCTTGACGGCAATACCGTACTTCCGGTACAGGAGGGTCCTGTCACCGGTGCAGTCGTACATGATTTTGCTGATGTCCGGGTTTTCGAAAAAATCACGGATCAGACCGATTCTGACATGAAAGGGATCGATAAGAGCATAATCCCTGCCGTCAAAAATCTGTACCAGACAGAGGTGCTCTCCGTAGCAATGGAGGTTGAACTCCCCTTCCAGGTCAACAGCTACCCGCTGAACCCCTCTGGTTTTCAATGAATCCAGATAAGCTGCCAAAGTGCTGTCATTATCCAGGTACTGATATTTCATGATTCTGCCATCCTGTCTACTTCCACATGGAGCCACTTTTTTCTGAAAAAACCTGTAATCATCAAAGCGGCATGGGTGATCTGGTACATGCCGAAGCTGAACCAGATATACCGTATATCATGGGGGAAAAAGCGGAAAGCGAGAAGAGAGGTTCCCAGAATAAAGATAAAATTGGTGGAAGATTCACTGAAAAGAACCCATCGACCGTAGCCGTTCCCGGTAAAAACCATCTCGAATGAGTAGCCCAGGGCTTCAATAAAAAAGAAGGGGATGAAGAAACGGAGAGCGTGTGAAATAGCATCCACTGTAGCCGCATCAGTAGTAAAAATATAGGCGATCTGTGTGCTGAAAAAGAATGTCAGGACAGCCACAAACAAGGCGACGGCTCCTGCCACCAGACCGCTGGCGCTTATAATCCGGTGTGCTTCTTCCTTGTCTTTTCTGCCCAAAGCATTTCCCGCCAGTATGGAGGCGGAACGGGCAAAACCGCTTATGAGAGTTTTGTTCAGCCGGAAATAGGCAAAAATACTGTGTGTGGCGGCCAGATAAACGGTCGAGTAATTTTCAATAATCGTCTGGTACACCATAAAAATGGAGAGGGCGATGATATTCTGAATGGCCGGAGGGAGAGCCACTTTCACAATGTCCTTCTGCATTCCCGGGATAAAGTGATCAAAATGAAAGAGTCTGTATTTTTTTCTGTATCCCCCCAGGAGAATAACACATGCCAGAAAGAGAAATGAAAATGTATAGGAGAGAACAGTACCCAGTGCGGCTCCCCGGATTCCCATGGCCGGCAGCCCCAGCTTTCCGAATATGAAAATCCAGTTGAGCAGGATATTCAGAAGATTGCTGATCAGACCGGACCACATGACATATTTGGTTCTGTTGACGGCTCCGAAAAACCCCTGGAGTATAAAATAGAGTCCCGTGGGAATCAGGGAGAACCGGATAATGCGGATATACTGAAGGGACAGTTCTATGATCTCAGGGGTGTCCAGAAGAAAATCAAGAATCAGAGGTGCTGTAAAACTGAGTCCCAGGGCGATGACAGACGCGTAAAGGGCAGTGACAATACCGTTGTCCAGTACCTCTCCGGTAAAGTGCCTGCTCTTCTCATTTTCATGATCCTGTTTTCCGTAGCGTCTGGCAGCAATGGACTGGACTCCCAGAGACAGCGGCCACAGGCAGGTATTCATTATCCAGGCAAAAAGCCCGGCAATACCGATGGCTGCCAGTTCAAGACTCTTATCCCCGAAATGCCCCATCATGGCGGAGTCGGCAATCTGATGAAAATAGTGGGTCAGCTGCCCGAAAAGGAGGGGGACCCCCAGGAGGATAATTCTCTTTAAAGCGGTTTTTTCAGATACTGTTTCAGAGACTGGTTTCAAAAATAACGCCCCCCTTAAATGGAGGGCATTATGACAGTTTTGGAACAGTATTTCCATACCCTGCACAGCCATTGACTGGCAAGGTGAGTAAAACTTATTTCAAAACACTTTCAACATCTGTATAGGCAAGGCCCAGATCATCGGCAACTTCTTTGTAAACACACTTTCCTTCATACAGATTCAGACCGAGTTTTATGATCTCATTTTCCGCACAGGCCCGCTCAACACTCTTGTCGGCAATCTCCAGGCCGTAGGGAAGAGTAACCGAGTTCAGAGCCTCTGTGGATGTGACAGATACGGACCCCGGCATATTGGCGACACAGTAGTGGACAACCCCGTCGATGATAAAGGTGGGGTCTTCATGGGTTGTGGGATGGGTTGTTTCCATACATCCGCCCTGATCGACAGCCACATCCACCAGAACGGCACCCGGTTTCATCAGCTTCAGATGGTCTCTTTTAATCAGTTTGGGAGCCTTGGCTCCGGGAATCAGTACTGCACCGATAACAACATCGCTCTCTTTCAGAACTTCCTCAATATTATGGGGGGTACTGTAGAGGGTCGTAATTCTGCCGCCGAATATATCATCCAGATATTCAAGCCGTCTGGCGGAGATATCGAGGATGGTCACATCCGCCCCCAGTCCCACAGCCATTTTACAGGCATGGGTACCCACAACACCCCCTCCGAGGATGGCTACTTTCCCTCTGCGTACTCCGGGAACGCCGCCCAGCAGGACTCCCCGTCCTCCGAAGGCTTTCTCCAGGTACTTGGCACCTTCCTGAACACTGAGACGGCCGGCGATTTCACTCATGGGTTTCAGACAGGGAAGGCTTTTGTCGGGCATTTCCATTGTTTCATAAGCAACCCCTTTAATACCTGTTTCCAGCAGGGCTTCCGTAAGGTCTTTATCCGCTGCCAGATGAAGATAGGTGTACAGAATCTGCCCTTTTCGGAAAAGGGGATACTCAGAGGGCTGGGGTTCTTTGACTTTGACAATCATATCCGAAACAGCAAAGACCTCTTTGGCTGTATTAAGAACGGTAACACCTTCTGATTCGTAGGCCTCATCGTCATATCCGGCGCCGATCCCTGCCTGACTTTCGATAAAAACCTCATGCCCCCGGGCGATATAGGATTTACAGCTGGCAGGTGTCAGACCGACTCTGTACTCATGGTTTTTTATTTCTTTTACTGTTCCGATTTTCATACTTATACTCCCCTTTCATGAAGAAATATCTTATGAAATGAATTATATTACAGTATTTTGCTTTTCGCAAGTCTAAATTCCGGAATATGCATTTTAAAACTTCTTTATGTACGTATTTCGTATATTCCAATACTATCACGACGTTTTGCGAATACCCAAATAGAAACCGATCGTTCTGTTTTGCCCTTGTCACAGGATTCCGGGGTACACAGAAACCGGCGGATCTGCTACTGTCCGCTTATGAAGGAAGAGGCAGATTTCAATGAACTGGCATACAGGCTGGAAGAGAAGGTGTACAGCTCCGCCAAAGGCCTGATCCGTCTGAGCCTCATCCAGAATGATCTGACAGATTTTGTTCCCGGTTTCTCTGATTCACAACTGCATATCACTGATGCCGGGGGAGGCTCGGGACATTTCGCTTTTGCCTGTGCCCGTTCCGGACACCGGGTGCGTCTTATAGAGACATCGGAAAGGATGCTGCAACTTGCCCGGAAAAAGCTCGAGAACGAAAAGGATGAGATCAGAGGCCGCATTGAGCTGATCCAGGCCGATTATCTGAAGGCTCCTCCCTCCCCTTTCAAAACCCCGGCCGATCTGATCTGTCTCCACGGTTCAGCAGAGTGGATGAGGGATTCCCGGAAGGCAATCCGCAAAGCCTGCGGTGAACTTCCATCAGGGGGATATCTGTCCCTCCTTATATTCAATACAGACAGACAGATCCTCAAACGGGGCATCAACGGCCAGCTGCACCGGCAGAACAGATCGGACAAACGGCGCCGGCTGACCCCTCCCGGAGGTCTCTCCTCACAGGAAGCGAGAGATCTGCTGTCTGATACAGGCACTATCCTGCTTCAGTCGGGAATCAGAATTTTTTATGATTTTTTCAGGCAGTTTGATCCGGGAACCCTGAGTGACGATCAGTGGCTGGAGCAGGAAAAGGAATGGTACAGAAAAGAACCTTTTAATGGTCTGGGAGAACACAGTCATTTCATCTGGAGAAAAAACTGAGATGCATATAGAAAGACATCCCCGGTTTCCATGGATAGAAATTAAAACAACCGACCGGGAATATGCCATCCGCAAGCACAGCCACAAGCGTGTGTCTCTGGGACTCATTACAGAAGGAACCACAACTGTTACCGTCCACAATACTGTTTTTCCCCTTAAAGAAATGGACAGTATTTACATACCAGCAGACAGGGTTCATCTCTGCCGCCCGGACAATGAGAACCGGTTCCGTTTTTATATGATCTATATGGATACAAAGTGGTTTGAATCGGCTTTCGGGAAAGGAAGCACAGGGGATGAAGATTTCCCCAGCAGCGGTGCCGTCGGTAAGGAAGAGCTGCTCCGCTTCAACTCTTTGCTGAATCAGTGGCATCATCCCGTTGATTCCAGCATGAAATGGGAAGAGGCTTTTATTGAAAATCTGGCGGGCATGCTTTCTTCACATAACCGCCTATCCCTTCAGGAAAGACCCGGGAAAATAATGAATAACGAGCTGAAGGAAATAAGAGAGTCCCTCCTTGCCGATCCGGAACAGTCTCTGGATGACATCTGCCGGAACCGGAATTTCAGCAAGTATACTCTGATCAGACAGTTTAATACGGCTTATGGCCTGTCCCCCCATGCCTGGCAGATCAATGAACGAATCAACAGCTGTATAAAATGGCTGAAATCAGGAAAGGGGCTTGCGGAAACCGCACTGGATGGGGGATTTGCCGACCAGAGCCATATGATCAGAACCTTTAAAATGTACACAGGTACAACTCCAGGAGAGTTTTTAAATAAATGAGTTATTACTTATTCTTGATAGTTATTCGTGAAATTATTACATTAAAATAATGAATTTCCGCCTGGGCTCAAAGATACTCTACTTCAAACTCATATCCCTTTTCGTTCTGTACGGAGTCATAGTCAGCTATGTCTCTTTTTTATCCGTAACAGCTGTGGGAACCTATAAACTCTACAGGTCTTTCAGAGACGGTATGGATCAGCAGCTGGAAGACCTGATGCATTCACAGAAACCGGATGTTCTCTACAGAGCCTTTGTGGAGGAACCTGCCCTGGGGCAGAGCATTATAACGAACCTGAAAGGCCTTATACCGGAGAATCAGTCCAGGAATATTGACCTGGCTCTTTATTCCAGACACCCCAATAATAACTTGTGGGTCATGCTGGCTTCTGTCAACAGACCGGAAGAGGAATTGGCCTTAACCCCGAAAACTATAAATGATCTGAATAACACTGCCGAGGCTAAACGCTTCTACCGGCCGGAAGTCTATCTGGGACAGGAAGATCACAGGGTCTTCTATATAGATATGACCAGTGAGCGGGATACCCTGAGTTATGTATTTGCCATAAGCCTTAAACGGGAAGGATTTGCCAAATTTGTTGAGAGTGAGAAAAGCTCATTTATTACTTTTACCACCATCATCCTGGTATTCTCACTGGTTCTGGGAGCCCTTTTTGCCAAATCCATTTCCAGACCCATAAAAAACCTGACAGACAAAGCCCTGATTCTGGCCCGGGGAGAGATGGGCATCCGTTTTCACTCCAGAAGACTGGATGATATCGGATCTCTGGCCCGTTCACTGGACAGGATGAGCCTGAACCTGAATCACCGCTTTAATTCCATGCAGACCATGAATAAAATTGACCGGGCTGTACTCTCATCCGTATCACGGAGTGAGCTGTTGGAGCAGGTGGCGGGTTTTATTTCGGACCAGTTTGACAAAACCACTGTCGCCGTTCTGGGCCGGAAAGAGGAAGGAATTGTTATTACGGCTCTGGTTCCCGAACGGGAACATACCATAGACAGGCTTATTTTCTACTCTGATCTACCGGAAGAGTTTCAGAATCTGAAAGAGACCCTTGTTCTGGATCTGGAAAAAGCCAGAAAAAAATTCCAGAAGAACACAATTCTTTTCCCTGTTGAACAGAAAAAGCGCTACGGTGTGATTATTCCCATATTCCACAATGAGCATTGTGTAGCCATTTTTGCCATTTCTCTGGACACTGTAAGCGAGCAGGACAAGGAAGCTCTTGAAATGCTGGCCGATCAGGTCGGTGTGGCTCTGCGCAGCAAAATTGAGATGGAACAGAGGGAGGAGCTGACCCAGGGAACTCTCCTGGCCCTCACAAGAACTGTGGATGCCAAATCAAAATGGACAGCCGGTCATACAGAACGGGTGGCCCGACTGTCCGCGGCTCTGGCCAGAGAGCTGGGCTTGACGGGAGATGATCTGCAGAGGGTGAGAGTCGCCGCACTTCTCCATGATATCGGAAAACTGGGTATCCCCGAATCCATTCTGGACAAACCGGGCAAACTGACAGACGAAGAGTTTGATCTTATAAAAAGCCATCCCGAAAAGGGAGATACAATCATCAAGGATATACCCGGAATGTATGATGTGCGCAAAGGGGTCCGGCATCACCACGAACGCTGGGACGGCAACGGATATCCTGACCGTCTGGCGGGAGAGGAAATCCCCCTTATTGCCAGAATCATTACTCTGGCGGATGTCTGCGATGCCATCAGCGAAGACAGACCTTACCGGGAAGGCTTCAGCCGGGAAGAGGCCTACAGCTTTCTGGAAGACCAGAGGGGTTCCCTTTTCGACCCCGACCTTCTGGATGTTTTTCTCAGAGTCATCTCCGCGGATGATTCTCCCCTCTGACTGATTATGACCCCCGTCAATACGGCGGCGGATGCCATACACTGAACAGCTGTTAAAGACTCACCCAACATGATCCATCCCATAATTACCGCCACAACGGGTACCAGGTTGATAAACAGGGAGGCCCCGGAGGCAGAAGTATGACTCATACCCCAGTTGTAGAGTCCGAAAGCCCCCAGACTGACCGGAGCTCCCAGATACAGGAGCAGCAGTATATGAGTCATCTCAAAAACCGGTTTCTGCTCCATCAGGACAAACAGTCCGGGAAGAAAAAAGAGGGCTCCGGCAAAACACTGCATCATGGTCAGTGTCCAGGGGTTGTACCGGTCTGACAGTTTCTTGATAATCAGCATATTGGCGGCGGCTGCCACCATAGCACCGACTTCCATCAGATTTCCCAGAATGATCCTTTCCCCCTTCTCATTTCCCCCGTTCATAAGAGTCAGAAAAATGATGCCTGTGACAGACAGGACAAGACCGACAAGCCCCCGGGAGTTCAGTTTTTCCTTCAGAAAGATCCAGGCGCCCAGACTCACCAGCAGGGGGACAAAGGAAGAGATAACACCCGCCTGGGATGAGGTTGTAAACCGGAGGGCATTGCTTTCCAGCAGAAAGTAGAGGCAGGGCTGAAACAGCACCATGGGCAGAAGGATTTTCCAATCCTGTTTCCAACCCGAAGGAGGTGCCAGTTTTCTGATAAAAGGGAGAATTGCCATGGAAGCCAGAATCATCCTG
>JAQQAM010000280.1 GCA_028532905.1 Spirochaetales bacterium | reverse complement strand
CATGGCTGAACTGCTTTCTGTTGATCGATTTTTCCGGCACCAAGCCGATGACCCGTTTTGAAGGTTCCGCCGGATCCGGATCTCTTTGATGCCATTATTTCGGCATTCAGTGAAGAGGAAAAGTTTAAGAAGCCGAGAATGCGGAAAATCTCAACCGGACTGGAGCCCCACATTCTTAAAACCATACAAGGCGGCCGGGTTCTGCTCGTAGAGGACAGTGAAATCAATCAGCTTGTTGCCACCGAGTACCTGAAAAAAGCCCATATGGATATATCCATTGCCTCCAACGGGGAAGAAGCAGTGACTATGGTTATGGAAAACAGTTATGACCTTGTTCTTATGGATATTCAGATGCCTGTGATGGACGGCTATGAAGCCTGCCGCAGAATCAGAGCCCTGGCTGATCCGGCCCAGCGAAAAGTTCCTGTCGTTGCCATGACAGCCAATGCTCTGACAGGGGACAGGGAGAAGAGTCTTGCAGCCGGAATGAATCACCATATCGCCAAGCCCATTCAGCCGGCTGAACTCTATTCGGCTCTTGTCAGCTATATCAGTCCCGGAGACAGGCCGCTGCCGGAAGAGTATTATAACAGTGACCACGGCGAACAGCAGCAGAAGAATCTGAAACTCCGGATCAGAAAGAAATTTGCCGATGAAAGCCGGTCTCTTCTGGAAGTACTGGAGCAGGCCGTTTCTCATAGCGACTCCTCTATGATCAGAAGGAGTATGCATACTCTTACAGGTATTGCGGGTAATGCCGGATTTAATGAGGTTGAAGCTCTGGCCCGCAGAATCCATGATTCGGAAGTCGTCGTCCCTGAGGATGTCTCTCAGCTGAGAATCCTGATGAATGAGGTTTGGAAAGAGATTGATCATACATCAGAGCTCACTGAATCTGAGTCTTCTGCCGGGATCACTCCCGATCTGAATGCTTCGGAGACAATCGCTCTCCTGCAAAAGACTCTTGAACTCCTCGATACGGATATACAGGAGGCGGCGGCTTCTGCTGCCGGACTTGCCGGTTCCTGCCTTCAGGAAGTCCGCTCAAATCAGTCTGTCCTGCTTGAATATATTGAAGAGTATGATATGGACAAAGCCGCTGAATTCCTCTCCTCCCTGTTAAAACAGACCGGGGGAGAGTAGATTCTCCTTAGTGATGGTGTCCCTGTTCTCCATGAACGTGGCCGTGTTCGATCTCTTCGGCAGTAGCTTCCCGGACATCAGCTATGCCGACTTCAAACTCCAGAGTCATTCCCGCCAGAGGATGGTTTCCGTTGATGGTGACCTCATCCCCTTCGATTTCATCTATTCTGACAACCATGATATGGCCGTTGGCGCCGGTGGCTTCGAACTCCATGCCCACCTCCAGAGTCTCCACTCCCTGGAAGTTCTCCCGGGGCAGTTTCTGGATCAGCTGAGGCATATGTTCACCGTAGCCGTCTTTGGGTTCCACAGTGACAGTCAGTTTGTCTCCGGCTTTCTTACCGGCCAGCTCATTTTCCAGTCCCGGAATAAGGGCTCCTGTTCCGTGGAGATAGACCAGAGGCTCTCCATTGCCCGAGGCATCAATTACATCACCCTTTTTATTCCGCAGAATGTAGTCTATAGAAACAACACTGTTCTCTGATATTGTCATTTGAACTCCTGAATTATAGCCCTGTTTACGGGCAGCTTTTCAAATAAGTATAGAGTTCCTGTGAAAGATTACAAGGCAGAGGCTCTGGAACTGTGGGCTTTACTTTATATGGTTGTTTACTCAACAGATCTTCACGGGATTTTTATAAACCCTTCAACAGATCTATTACTTCTCCCGTTATTCTCTCAATCATAGACTCCTATACTGCTAAAGTATAAGTTCAATATAGATAGAATGGATGATTGATCTTTTTATCCATGATTTAAAAAAGTAAATTTAAAAAAGTTCTTAATTTTTAAAAGTTTCGCCGCCCTTACTGCAGGAAGGGCGGTCTTTATTTATAATTTGACTTCTGTCCTCTCTCCTGACATTTTTATAAGTGATTAGTGTTTAATGACTATGGATTTTACCGATAAAAAACAGTTTATTAACAGTAGAAACATACTGTCATACTATTTTGATCCATTCAGGAGATGGGATGAATATTGCAATATTTTCGGATGCATTTTACCCCCAGATAAACGGCGTTGTCACTTCGATTATTTCGGTGGCATCCAATATGGCCGAAAGGGGTCATAAGGTCATTATTGTGGCACCAAGCTACAGAAATCTGGAAGAGATTCAAATTCCGGGTGTGAAAATAATCCGGGTTCCTTCGATTTCAGCCTCCTTTTATGATGACTTCAAGTGGACCAATCCTTTCAGTTTCACAACATACAAAGCTCTGAGAAAAGAAAACATAGATGTGGTTCATTTTATGACGCCCATCTTTATATCCATGCTGGGCATCAAATATGCACGGAAAAGAGGCATTCCTGTAGTGGGTACATTCCATACTTTTATTGCGGATCCCAGCTATTCTGAGCATATGTTCAGCGGTCCTCTGAAGGTTTCGGAAGAGGTTATCTGGAAGTACCTGAACCTCTATTACGACTGTGCCGATTATGTGACAGCACCCACTCCGGAAGCCATCCGGATTATAGGGGCCAACGGCTGCAAGGCCCCCCTTGAAGCGGTATCAAATGGTATTGATTTCAACCTGTTTGACAACAGCCGGTCTGCCGAGTTCCGGGAGCGTTATGGTCTGTCGGATCAGGTCGTTCTTTATGTGGGGCGGGTGGCGTATGAAAAAAATATCGATGTCCTGATCAATGCTTTTGATCTTGTGTACCAAAAGAACCGGGACGCCCAGCTGCTGATTGTGGGGGACGGTCCCCAGAGGGCTCTGTTTGAAGAACAGGCCGCATCAAAAGAGAGCGGGGGAAATATCATCTTCACAGGAGCCATTAAGCATGGGGATCTGGTCAAGTCGGGTGTTTTCAAAGCCGTATCCCTTTTTGCCAGCGCCTCGACAACCGAAACTCAGGGAATCACCATTCTAGAAGCCCAGGCCAACGGTCTGATCTGTGTGGGGGCTGAAGAAGGGGGGCTTGTGAATTTGATAGAAGACGGCGTCAACGGCTACCTGGTGGCTCCGGGAGACAGTGCGGCTATGGCAGACCGGATCAGTTTTATCCTTGAAAACAAAAAGACTCTGGGACACATGGAGGAAAAAGCCCGGCAAATGGTGGACATCCATAGAATGGATAAGATCATAGACCGCTGGGAGCAGATCTACAGGGAGCTCTATGAGAGGCGGGGGGAAACTGCCGGAAAGGATTATCTCCATTTCAATACTCTGTTGAAATTCACCCGGGAACTGAAAGTGGATTTTCAGTATCTTCTGGACAGAATCAGAAAACCGAGAACCATGTGGGTCAGGAGTTTTGTGGCCGCCAATGCCAGAATCCCCGGCAAAGCTCAGCTTAAATCTGGAGTTCAGCGGCTCCACAGGATATCAAGTACGGCTTTCCATCCCCGTAGAAGAGGATAATCTGTCTTTGGCTTTTTCGATCAGGGTCAGGGCGGCAGGAATAAAAATCACCGTACCCGCCATGGCGGAGAACAGGGTTCCTGCAATCAGGGCACCGAAAAAGACGATGGGTGTGAAGCTGGCGAAGCAGAGAACAAGAAGTCCGGCCACCAGAGACAGAGTGGTCAGCACAATGGGGCGTCCTGTAATTCTCAAGGTGGAGGCTATGGCCTCAGGATAAGACAGCTTTTGTCTCTGGCTCCTGTACTGGAGCAGAAAATGAACCGCATCATCCAGACCCACCCCCACTGTGACATTGGTCACCAGGATGGTTGTCATATCCAGGGGAATGTCAAAGAGATACATGATTATGAAGTAACAGGATATACCGCTGAACAGGGGCACAAGGGCCAGGAGGCTGCTGCTTAATACCCGGAAAAACAGGAAGGTGACAATCACTCCCAGAACCATGGAGAGGAGGGTGGAGATAAGCTGATCCTGCTTGATGGTTTTCGTCGCATCCAGCAGGAGCAGTGTGTTGCCCCAGATATCCACGGTCATGGTGTCGCCAATATGCTCTTCCAGCAGTTGATTTATGTCCGACAGTAGAATCCTCAGATCGTCTTCATTGAGATAGTTGAAGGTTTCCGGATTGGAGACCTTCATGTAAAGGGTGATGGTTGTGGCATCGCTGTTCATAACGGTGCTGTCGTTTTCAAGAGAGAACATATCCGACGAAATCATTCTGAAGTAGCGGTTCAGCAGTAGGATCAGCCCCCTGGATTCGGGAATCCTATAGTCGCCGGATATGGACTGATTCATGGTTTTCACAATCCTGTTGAAGGAGAGCAGGCTGTTTACAAAGCTTTTCTGTTCCAGTTCCTCTTCCAGGGCATTCACTGTATTTAATACTTCGGGATTCAGGAAGTATCCTTCCTCTCCGCCGGGTGCCGACAGGGTTATGTTGAATCCCTGGGAACCGCCGGTATGTCTGATGATGGCTCTGGTATCCTGGATCACCTGATCATCATCAGGAAAGTAGGCCAGGTAATCGGACTGGTTTTTCACATTGGGATAGAAGATCAGAAACAGGATGATCAATGCTGTGAACAGTCCCAGGCTGATAAAGCTGTGCCGGGCGGCCCATGTCCCTGTCTTCTCAACTATTCTGGTCAGGTTTCCCTTGTCAATTGTCTGTTTGTGATGTTCCCGGGGAGGTCCCATCAGTTTAAATGTGGCAGGAAGGAAGAACAGAGCCAGTACAGCACAGAATAATATCCCAAGGGCTATGGAGAGGCCGAATTCCTGAACCGGGGCCATACTGGTTGTCAGGAGGCTCAGAAAGCTGATAATCGTCGTCAGTGCCGCCAGAATGACGGTTCTGATCACATGTTCCACCGCATCGGCGAGCCATTCAATATCCCCTGAGTCTACAGCTCTGGCATTCCGAAAGTACTCGTTGAGGACATGGATTGTGTAGGAGCTTCCGATTGTCAGAATCAGAGAGGGGACAATCACGCTGACCACAGTCAGTCTGAATCCGGCCAGTGACATAAATCCCACTGACCAGACGGCGCCGA
>JAQQAM010000279.1 GCA_028532905.1 Spirochaetales bacterium | reverse complement strand
ACTGATTTGTTCAAGGAGATCTGATAATGTTGAAAAGTGAGAAAATTAAATCTGCTGGAAATCGTGATTCTGTCATACTTGCTCATGACCGCTTCAGAGTAATTCTTGATGCTCAAAAAGGGATGGTTCCGGATTTAAGCTGCCGGATAAGTGATGGATGGATTAATGCTCACTGGCAACCCTGGTTCAGATCCAATAGCGGTTTACCCTGGAACGAAAAGGAACATTCTTCTTTCTGGAAGGTCCCTTTGCTTTTTGATATTGCCGGTAATTTTCCCTGCATTCCCAATTTTGGTTCTGGTGTTGAGATGGGGAACTATAATATTCCGCCTCATGGGTATACAGCCTATGGAACATGGGAGCAGCAATCCCCTGAATCCCTCTCCGATGCATCCGGAATCTATTGTGTGAGTTCACTATCTGAAGGGGAGCATCCCTTTCGCTATAAGAAGAAAGATCTTGTGCTTCACGTTCAGAATGTTCACTACACCTCCCTTGATGTCACTAATACCGGCTTAAGGGAAGAACCATATAATTGTGCCTGGCATAATACGGTGGGACCTCCTTTTCTGGAGAGCGGTTGTCTTATTGATAATAATGCTGATCAATTCAAAGTTGCCTGTGAAGGTGGTGAGTTTGATTCAACAGGACGACTATTGCCGGGTGCTGAAACGGATACTCTTTCAAAAGTACCCCTGCGAAGGGGTGGAACAGCTGATTTAAGACTGGTGCCGGGAGTTATAGGTTATTCTGATTTTATAACAGCTGCTGTTTCTGATCATTCTGAAACAGGTTGG
The DNA here is from genome assembly GCA_028532905.1 of Spirochaetales bacterium. Lineage (GTDB taxonomy): Bacteria > Spirochaetota > Spirochaetia > DSM-2461 > DSM-2461 > Oceanispirochaeta. The sequence continues at coordinate 17,287 of JAQQAM010000279.1, read as the reverse complement.
AGCTCTATCGTTAATCCCCGAATGAAACTTCTGTACCTTTCCTTTTTTACAGGTCCTGCTGCAATGGATAAAGATGATATACCCTTAAACTTTAACAATCTTTGGATGAACTATGGGGGCAGATCCTACACTCCCTGGGCCGTACGTGACGGACTGGCAGATCAGACGTTCTGCCTAGGTGCTGAGAATTCCACAGGCTACTTTGCCAACGGCTTGAAAGAATCCCTTGAAAACCCAGTCCTTCTGGGGAAACCCACATATTTAATGCTATCCCCCGGCGAGCAGCGAACATTGCATTATGGAACTTTGTTCCAGGCATATCCGGATAATATTCTGGATAAAGGTGTTTCCTCCATAGAGCCTGTTAAAGGGGGATTCATTGTAAAGGGTTCTGATGGAAGGTATGTGGCCATAAAGGCCGAATGGAATTTTGAGTCATTGAAGAGTATTCGTTAGATATTATACAATATTGATAACTTTACAGTTCACTATTAAATCATTTTTATAGAAGCTCGTACATTTTGTAATGCAAAGTGAAAGCTCCATTCCTTTGATTCAAAGATTTGGAGCTTTGCAATAAGAACTCTTCAGATTTCTGAAAGTGGGCTACACGAGTTTTTTACAGCTTTATGCCGGAGCCGTTCTAATTAGAAGTTCTCCATCTTTTTCCATCTCTGCCTGAATCATTTTATGCATCATTTCATTTTTAATGCCTGCGTATGTATTATCATTCCACAGGTTATGAAGTTGATGTGGATCATTTTTCATATTATAGAGTTCCCCATATTCATCAGGATTGTAAAATACAGCTTTATAATCTTTGTGGACAAAAGTCTTCTGCATAAAATCCGATTCACTGGGACGGAATTCTACTTGAACCCACTCCCGTGAACTGACATGGCTATTTTTAAAACTGTTTAATTGACTTTTTCCTTGTATTCCAGGAGGAATTGGAATCTCTGCAAATTCCAGAAAGGTTCGTCCTAAATCAACAACACTCATTAAAGAGGAGTTAATACTTCCGGGCGTTTCACAGCCAGGTATTCGTGCCAGGAATGGAACTTTTTGTGCATCATCATATGAAGGAAGCCCTTTCCACCATATTCCATGATTTCCCATATAATCACCATGGTCACTGGTAAAAACTATGAGAGTCTCATCTAATAGATTCTCTTGTTCCAATTTATCCAGTATTCGGCCGATATGATGATCCATCAGAGAGATCATTCCATAGTATAGAGCCATTATTTTTCGTCTTTTTGACTCATCCATTTTCAAATTGACACTATCTCCGATACAGTACCAGTGTTTTTCTCCCATTGATACGTCCAGACCTTTTCCAGTCATCAAACTTTCATAGAAGGGAGGTTTGTCTTTCCATTCTCCTGGAGTCAGGTCATAAAGGGGCATTTCATCAGGATCATACATACTAGCCCAGGGTTCGGGAACTACACAGGGATTATGGGGATCTTGAAAGCTGGACCAAATAAAAAATGGTTTCCCTTCAGCCAAAGTCTCATCGACTGTCTGAATCGTTTCATCGGCTACCCATCGGGAAGGATGGTATTTTTCAGGAAGTTCCCAAGTGCCAAAGTACTCATAAGCATTGTTGCCAAAGTATTTATCTGATTCAACGCCCTGTTCATTAAGCCAATGTCCGTAATGCATACCTCGACTCATATTCTGATCGGTATGCCCAATAATCAATTTAGCTTTTTGAAAACCGTAGTAGGGTCCCTGCCAGTTTTTGAAGTATTCATCATTAAAAATCGCCGGTTCTGCTTCAAAACTGTCTTCTGCGAGACAGCTTTGAAAATGGGCTTTCCCTAATAGAGCTGTACTATATCCGGCTTTGTTGAGTTCTTCCGGGATGGTAGGATAATCTTTAGGTAAATTTGTTCCGATAGTATAACAGCCGTGACGACTGGGATAATGTCCTGTTAGCAGGGAACAACGTGTGGGAGTACACACAGGATTTACGGTGTAGGCCCTGTCTGCTGCAATACCATGCTTGAACAATCTATCCAGGTTGGGGGTTTTAATTATGGAGTTCAGGGCACCAATGGTATCCCAGCACTGTTGATCGCTTGTAATTAAAAGTATGTTCTTTTTAGACATTTTTTTTCTGTCCTTCAGGTGTGAATTGTGAGAGAAGCCCTTCTTATGAATGTTTGTTGCATACAGTAAATTGAATCAGGGCTGTCATTAAGATCTAACAGCCCTGATATTATCTTATACGACTATCTTATTACTGCTGACTCAACCACTCATTAAGCTGCTTATTCTGGTCTTCAAGAAGACGATCTATACCGGCAGCTTCCAGCTTTGCCAGAAATGTGTCATAGGTGCCTTCTTTGTAAACGTCTACTACACCAGCAGATATGACAGGATCAAACTCGGCGGCTACATTCGATAAGGCGGCAATCTCATTTCTCATTGCAGAAGAATCATATGTAAATCCTAAAGCCGGTGATTTAATGGCATCCTGATTGAACTTATCAAGAAGTGACGGTGCTTCAGGGTCCTCATCTCCATATGTGTAGAGCAATGCCTGATTTCCGAACATCCACTGCAGGTTGTAATACGACGGTTTGTCAGGATCTATACCCGGTGCAGCTTTGATGGCATTGTCTGATACTTTCACAAAATGACGGTCTTCCAATCCATACACCAGCATATTTACAAGTTTCTTATCCGTGTGCATTTTATCAAGAAACATTAGAGCCCTTTCAGGGTTTTTAGAGGTTCTGGGTATTGAAAACATGGCTCCCTGGATCAGGCTGGTTGCCATAAAGGCCGGCATAAGATGGAACCCAGCCAGTTCTTTACCACACATTTTTTCCTGTGATGCCCGTGCAGGAGGATTTGTCTGAAAAACTATAGCAAAACAATTTCCGGCTGCCAACATGTTTATAGGATCTTCTCTTGTAGTTGCAATATCTGCATTGACATAACCTTTTTCAAACCAGTCACGGGCTATTTTCATATTCTTGATATACATATCAGATTTGTAGATATTCTGATAAACAGCCTCATCTCCTGTCGCATCGATGGATGTCACTTCCAGGGGACCCTGTCTTTCCCAGGGATCAGTAAAGGACAGCAGTTTTGAATGAAGAGTATATAGAGGAATAATGTTAGGTTCGTTCTCCTTGATGACCTTCAGGTAGGGTTCAAAATCCTCAGGACTGTAAACCTTGCTCTCATCAAATTCCATATCATATTTATCAAGCAGGGCTTTGTTAACTAAAAATCCTCTTTGCTGAGCCATCATCTGGTAGGTGGGAATTCCGTAGAGTTTATCTCCTACTTTTCCGGCGACCAGGGTCCAGTTGTAATTGGAGTTAGCAATTCCGGGTGCATATTCAGGAAGCATTTCCGCTACATCGAGAAAAGCACCTTTTGCCGCATTTGTCTCATAACCGGACCAGGGGGCTGTGAATAGCACATCCACTTCCTCTCCGGAGGCTATGATCAGGTTGTTCCGGTCCTGCCATCCGGCCCAGTCAATCTGTTCGAACTCAAAATTGACATTTAATTCATCTGCCAGATACTCAGAAATAGATGCATTGACCAGAGCCTGATCAACCTGAGGGGTTCCCGGGGCTATCATTTTCAGGTTCACCTGTTTCAGGGCACCATCATTTTCAGCAGCAGCTTGTGCATCACTTTTTTTACACATGGTCAATGATAAGACCAGAACGGTTCCTATCAGCATTGTCAAAGTGAAACGCATTTTTTTGTTCATATAAACTCCTTTGTTTAATATATGGTAACCGGAAATCAACCGGATTATCCCTTAATTGCTCCTACAGTCAATCCTTTTACAAAGTATCTCTGGAAGAATGGGTAGGCTATAACAATGGGGCCTATTCCCACAACCGCCATTGCCATTCGTATTGTCTCTGAGGGGATTTTTATGCTTCCTGCCATGGCCGCTGCCTGTGGATTATTCAGCATAAACTGTATGTTCAGCATGGTTTTGTACATGTAGTACTGAATACTGATATTCTCATTTTTACTGATAAACAGAAGACTCATAAACCAGTCATTCCAATAAATGATAGTTACGAATAGTCCTATTGTTGCAAAGACAGGCATAGCCAGGGGAAGTATTATCTTAGTCAGAATTCTTAACTCTCCCGCACCGTCTAATATGGCGGATTCAATAACTGAATCAGGTATGTTCTGAGTGAAATAGGTTCTCATGATAATGACAAAAAACGGGTTCAGCAGAAAAGGCATTATCAGGGCAAAGAGATTGTTCCGCAGGTTCAGAACCTGAGTATACATTATGTAAAACGGAACGAGTCCTCCGTTAAAAAGCATTGTGAAGAAAATGAAAAAGGCAAAGAACTTTCGGAATGGAAAATCCTTTCTGTACAGAGGGTAGGCATACATGGCGGTGAGAATCAGGCTCAGGAGGGTTCCAGAGGCGGTTACAATTATTGAGATCATATAGGATCTGACAATCTGATTGATATCCGTAAACAGATATTCATAGGCAGAGAGGTTCACAACCGAAGGAATAAGCCTGTATCCTTCTCTCATTATTATGGATTCATCTGTTATCGATACTGATATGACGAGTATAAAAGGTACGATGCAGATGAGACTGACAATGATAAAAATCAGATTTATAAGAATCTTTGAGGGTATGGTTATTTCTGTTAAACTGCGTTTTTTCATTTTTATTCCTTAGAAGAGGGAGTTTGCCGGATTTATTTTTTTGACAATTGTATTTGTGGTGAGAACCAGAATGAGTCCGACAATGGCCTGGTAAAATCCAGCTGCAGCAGCCATTCCCAGGTCATTTGTTAAAATAAGAGATCTGTATACATATGTATCAATGACGTTGGTTACGGGAAACAATGTTCCAGACTGTAAGGGCACCTGAAAAAACAGTCCAAAATCTGAATTGAATATTTTTCCTATTGATAGAAGGGTCATAACAATGATGATTGGTCTCAGCATCGGTATGGAAATATACCTAATCTGGGCCCATTTCCCTCCGCCATCAATAGCTATGGCTTCATACAGTTGCGGATCAATGCCGGCAAGTGATGCCAGGTAGATTATAGATGTGTATCCTGCTGTTTTCCATACATTGATGGCTACCAGAAAAAACGGCCAGTAAACAGGAGCATCATACCAGTTTACCGGGTCCTTCCCCAGAAAAGGCATCAGTGCTGAATTGAAGAAACCATTGTTATGGGACAAAAGTGCCAGAACCAGATAGCTGGTCACAACCATGGAAATAAAATAGGGAAAGAGCATCACTGCCTGATATATTCGGGGAAGCCATTTATTCCTCAATTCATTCAGGGCAATAGCAATTGAAACAGGAACAATGATATTCATTATGATAAATGCCGTATTGTAACCCAAGGTATTCCTTGTGATTACAAAGGCATCGCTGGTGGCGAAAAGGAACCTGAAGTTTTTGAATCCTACCCAGGGACTTCCGAGTATACCGTCTGAATAGTTTATCTCTTTAAACGCAATAATAACCCCGAGCATAGGAATATAATTGTTGATTATTAAATAGATAACAGGGGGTGATAGAATCAACAGCAATGCTTTGTATTTCTTTATATCCCGTATCAATATTTTGAATCTTTTAAACTTCATTATTAGTTGAACTCCTGCAAAGTACCATTTGGTATTGATTTATCCTAAGGGGGGTATTCAGAAGCTGTATATGAATATTTTTAGTGATCTCTCACATTTCTTGTTTCTTTGTATAACATTTTTATATTTACTGCTCCTTATTGTACTCACAGGTGTCGGAAGCAGGAAATCGTGGGGTTCAGGATGTAATGATAAAAAAACAAGACAGCAAACAGTCCTTTCTTTGGGGAGGAATATTGAAAAATGTTATATGGATTTGAACATATATGAGAGAGATGTGCAGTATTGTTCATATTCCGGTAGAGGTTTCTGATTTAGGATAAATCATGCATGAAAATGAGGATGGTATATTGAATGAACGATTACAGGATGTCTCCCCGGGAAAGGGTTTTAAAGGGGCTGAACCATGAACCTACTGACCGTATTCCCATGAGTTTAGGTTTCGGTGTGAATAAGCCGGCCAAAATAGAACTGATGAAGCACTTAAATTATTCCACATTGGATCAAGTGGATGAGTTTTTACTTTCCCACAGTGATTTCCGCTGGGTCGAGCCTGATTATACAGGTCCGGCAGATAGAAATATAAAAAACGCCGATGGATCCTATACGGATATATGGGGAGTCCGCCGCAAAATGGTCAGCTACGGGCCGGGGGAGTATGATGAAATCGACTATTATCCTCTGTCTCAATGTTTTGACATAAGGGATTTGGACAGTTACCTTAGGCCGTCTGCTGACTGGTTTGATTATTCAAGCCTGAAACAGAAGATCCGAAAAGCAAAGAAGCATGATGATTATGCCATCATTGTCGGTAGCGGAAATATTTTTGAGAGTTCATGGTATATGAGGGGGCTTGAGAACATGCTTATGGATCTGATTACAGATCCGGATCTGGCTTCCGAAATAATGACAAGAGTGACAGATTTCTTTATTGAATACTTCAGCCGATGCCTGGAAGCAGCAGAGGGAGAGATCGATATTGTCTTTACTGCTGACGATCTGGGACAGCAGAATGGGCTGATAATGTCCCCCCGGCATTGGGAAGAACTGATTAAACCACACCATAAGCGGATGAATGATGTTTTACATTCATTTGGAGTTAAGATTATGTATCATACCGATGGGGCTGTTATGGAAGTGATTGAAGGCCTTATGGATATGGGGATTGATATACTGGAAGCCCTTCAGTTCGATGCCGAAGGGATGGACCCCGTCCTGATGAAGAAGCTCTATGGTCATAATCTGTGCTTTCATGGAGGTGTCAGTGTACAATCAACTCTTCCCTACGGCACAGTTGACGATGTCAAAAACGAAGTGCTTTCAAGAATAGAGGTTCTGGGGGATCAGGGAGGATATATTCTTGCTCCCTCACATGCCATACAGGCCGGGACTCCGGTGGAGAATATCCTTGCCTTTCTAGAAACACCAAATAAGAATACTGCAAAAGGAACAATCAATAATGAAAAATAGCATCAGTTTACTCTATTCACAAATCGGATATGATACGGGAGATCCCAAAAAAATCTTCATGCGCAGCAGTACGGCTCTTTCAGATCTTGAGTCCGCATATTTTGAAGTAACCCATTATGGGAATTACAATGTCCCTTTTAAAGGGACTCTTCACTACTGGGGGGAGTGCTGGGGCTCCTACTGGTGGGTTCTTGATATTTCAGAGTTCAATGGTACCGGAGAGTTCTTTATCAGGATCTATAAAGAAGGTCATCTTCTGCATCAGAGTTCCTGCTTCAGAATCGGTGATAATCTTTTATGGGATGAAACTGTCGAAGATGTTGCTTTGACGCAAATGGAAGCGCGAGCGGGTCTTGCGAGAAACAGTGTGGGCTGGAAGGATTGCGGTTCAGACTGGAGAGAAGCGAACAGTCATGCCTCGGCGGTCATCGGATTCTGTGATTTACTGGATCTGGGGTACGAGAACCTGTCCCTTGAATTCAAAGAAAGACTGATGAAGCAGCTGATCACAGGATGTGAATACCTTGCCGCCTGTCAGGATAAGTCCGAGAGCCTGGGTCATCCTTCAGGGTCGCTGATTCATGAAATACCAAACCATATGGTTGTTATACCCGGTGATAATTTACTGGCTTCCATAGCCTGGACCAGAACGTCCCGTCTTTTTGCTGATGTTGATCCTCAAAAGAGCAGCAGCTTTCTGAAAAGGGCAGTCCGGGCCTATGAGTATATGAAAAATGAGGGAAAACCCTATGGAGCATCAGGATTCTCCCGGTTAAACCATGGCGCTCCCGATGATTATATCGTTCCGGATGAATGGATGACCCGGGATCTTTTGCAGTTTCTCTGGGCCTCTCTTGAGCTCTGCACCTCAGGGCTGAAAGAGTATGAAGAGGATGTCTTTCATTGGGCATCGGAAGTCCTGAGCAGACAGATTGGTAAGGATGAAGCCGAAGGGGGCTTCTATGGTCATTTCAGAACCTTCTCCCATGGGGATTTTTCTGAAAAAGCGAATATACATCACCATGTAGGTCATGATACAGGGGGAATCTTTCCCTATTACATTTATCCTTTTTTCGATATGATCAACAGATGGTGGGACAGGCCCGAAGCCGCAGACTGGAAACAGATGATTCAGAATTTCGCGGAAGGATTCTTTCTTCCCGCCTGTACTCAGAACCCCTTTCATCTTATCCCCACGGGATATTTTAAAAACGCCGGTCTTATGAATTTCTGCGGTCCCTGGCACGGCATTAATGCCAGTATTTGTTTCGGAGCCGTCCTGTCTCTTAAACTGGAGTCTTTTACCGGCAATAAGAGGTTCAGAGACATAGCTGTTGGCAATATTCAGTGGATTGCCGGAACCAATGCGGGAATTTCAAAAGATATCATTAAAGGTTTTCATATTTGGGATATTGATCTGCCTGAAGGCATCAGTCTGCCATTCAGTATGATTGACGGTATAGGAAACAGGTCAGTTCAATCCTGGTCAAAGATTAAAGGATCTATTGTGAACGGATTCAGCTCAAATCCACAGTTTGAACTTCTGAAACCCGCATCTACCGAGAATGACGGCCCCTTTTATTTTACTGATGAGGACTGGATTCCCCATGGCGCTGCATGGATCAGCGCCCTGGCTCATCTGCGGCAGACAAAGTTTTTCAGTTCATAAGGGATTCTCAAAGACCGCATCTCGTAAAAGAGGTCAAAATAGTATATAAATTGGGATTTTTACTGAAAGAATCTACGGGAATACTGTTTTATTCTTTTACACATGAATGCATTGGAAAGAGAAGAGTATTTTACTCAGATATATAGGGACAGTAGTCAGGAAACTCCCTGTAAACGGGAGGCCCTCTTATTGGCCGCACAGTATCCGGGGAATCTGGATTCTATTAAGCCCGGGGATCTGCTGGCTGGACGTGAATCATTTCGTCCTTTCATTGGATTTCATCCGGAACCCCTGGGCGGACCGGGACTGGGCTTGTACTGCAAAGAAGATGAATTAAGAGAATGGATGAATGAGCCGGAGAGAACAGAAGCTGAGGCTCATAAAGCCCAGACTCTTTTGGATTTCTGGAAAAACAGGACAGTCCATTCACTGATTCGCTCTTCCTTTGATCAGGACATGTCAGAGGAATGGACGTCAGATGACTATATAAATGATGACGGTGCCTCTTTTCCCTTATACCGGCTGGCTCTTGTCAATCTTGATTTTGGCAGATTGATGCGAAGAGGATTGCCGGGACTAAGGGAAGATATCCTTACCAGAAAATCGGGTGCAGAAGAAGCCTGGCGCTTTGCAGAATTAAAGGGTAGTTCCCTCTCTGATTTTATAGAGGGGCTGGAAGGTGCTCTGGATGTCCTGGAATCCGTACTGTCTCATTTTCTTGATGAAGCCAGAACCCTCGCGGGACGACTTGATTTGTCAGCGGAACAAATTGACAGGGCTGCCAACCTGGCCCTGTGTCTTGAATCTCTACTTCATAATGCTCCTGACAGTTTACAGGAAGCATTGCAGCTGGCATGGATAACGGCGGTCTGTGCCGGAACCTGGAATTGGGGCAGAATGGATGACTGGGCCGGACAATTTCTGGTTTCTGATCTGAACTCAGGAGCACTGAGTGATACGGATGCCCGTGAACTGATACTGGCTTTTTATGATTTAACCCGGGAACGAAGTAATGTATTCAATAATCGTATTATTCTGGGCGGATTAGGACGGAATAATACGGAAGAGGCTGATGTCTTTGCTCGATTTGCCATGGAAGTGTTTGATGCTCATCCTGGAGTGGAACCCCAGCTGACCTGGCGTTTTCATACAGAGAGCGATTCTGCTCTGCATTCCCTGGCTTTAGATTTGATTAGTAGAGGGAGAAGTTTTCCTCTCATATATAATGATGATGCAATCATTCCAGCTGTAGCTTCTGCATTTTCTGTGGATGAAAGGGACGCTGTTAATTATTCACCCCAGGGCTGTGGTGAATATGTTCTGGGATACAGTGGAACCGGGACTCCCAATGGAATTATAAACCTGACCAAATGCCTGGAAGCAGTTCTGGCCGGAGGCCGGAGCATGATGACAGAACGGTCATTGGGACCGACGCACAGTTCTCCTGAGAACATACAGACATTTGAAAGGCTCTGGGAGGCATATGCAGAGCAGGTGGAATATCATGTTGACCTACTGGCTCGTTTTCAGAATCTTTCTTTAAAGACTGCTGGTGAGAACTCTCCTTTTCTTCTTATTTCCCTTTTGAGTGATAATTGTCTTGAGAAAGGTTTGCCTCTCTTATCCGGAGGTGCCCGGCGAATCGGCTGTTCCCTGGAAGTCTATGGGGAAATCAATGCCGCAGATTCCCTTTCGGCAATTCGGAAGACCGTATTTGATGATGAAACACTGACGGTTGCAGAATTAGCAGAGGTCCTGACTGATAATTTCTCCACACCGGAGAATCAGATTCTCCGGCAGAAGGTTTTGTCGGCTCCTAAATTCGGCAATGATGATGCTGTGGCTGACAGTATGCTGAGCCTCGTACATAATCATTCCTGCAGAGTCATCAGAGAATCCGCAGCCCGTGTATCAATGGATTATCATCTGGCTGTTATTATAAACAATTCTGTTAACTCTCTGTGGGGACTCAACACAGCGGCTTCGGCGGATGGACGCTCCAGAGGGGAGGCTTTGGCCAACGGTATCAATCCTGCTCCCGGACAGGATAAGGCCGGCCTGCCGGCACTCTTGAACTCTTTACTGGTTCCTGAGCTGGGAACTCATGCCGGGGCTGTTCAGAATCTCAAGTTGTCCTCTGATTTCTTCAAAGAGCACAGAGATGTTCTCGAATCCCTTCTCAAAGGATGGTTCGGTCAGGGAGGAGCGCAGCTGATGATAACGGTTCTGAATGAGAAAGATCTGGAAGATGCCTATGTTCATCCTGAAAAATGGCCCAATCTGATTGTGAGGGTCGGCGGATTCAGTGCCAGATTTGTCACCCTTGACAGGACAGTACAAAAAGAGATTTTGGACAGAACCCTTTATGGCCGCTGAAGGATTAATACTGGAAATCCAGAGAGGAACCCTACATGACGGTCCCGGTATGCGGACGACTGTGTTTCTGAAAGGATGTTCTTTAAGATGCGCCTGGTGCCATAATCCGGCATCCATCAAGAGGGAGCCTGAACAGAGAAAAAGAATGCAGAACAATCAACTGATTGAGGAAACCGCAGGCTATTCTATGGATTCCGATTCCCTTATTTCCCTGGTCAAAAGGGATTTAAAGTGGTTTTCTTCCACAGGAGGAGGTCTTACACTCTCCGGGGGAGAGCCCTTGCTGCAGTCCCAGTTTGTCTGTGAAGTGCTTGAAAAAGCCCGATCCTCTGGAATCCATTGCTGCATTGAAACCTCTGGTGCTGTCTCGAGAGAGTCGTTGGAACAGTGTTTACCCTATGTTGATCTGTGGCTCTATGACTGGAAACATTCCAATGAAACAGAGCTGCGTCAATGGACAAGGGCAAACCTGGACACCATAAGGAATAATCTTAATTTTATTCTGGACAGGGGAGGGCAGGTTGTTCTTCGTCTCCCACTTATCCCCGGGGTTAACGATACAGAGGAGCACTGGACGACTATAGGAGATATTGGAAAACATCCTAATATCCTTGCCGTAGAAATCTTACCCTATCATGCCTGGGGCAGACTGCTTTGGGAAGAGGTCGGTAGACCCCTGCCTCCGGATTTCCGGGTGCCTGAAAAGGATCAGATCAATCAATGGATTCTTATACTGGAAAATCTGCTGCCTCAAGGTAAACTGAAAAACAGAATCTGATATATTTCCTCTTAGCCGCCTGTTTCTTATCCAAATGAAATTCTATTTCATTAATAATGTTAACAATCTAACGTTGACAAAGGATTGTCTGTTAATTTTATATTTTTTGCAAATTATTGTTATTTAATCACAAAAAACCTCAATTTACAGATCCTTCCGGGGAGGGTGAGAATGTATGCAAGCATACAAAAAAACAGGAGGTTTCTTAAATGAAACGAAAAGTAATTGCACTGTTTCTGATTCTGGCTGTTGTTGCCGGAACCGCATTCGCCAATGGACAGCAGGAAGCTGCAGACGGTGGAAAAAAGGTTGTTGGTTTTTCTCAGTGTGACAGTCAGCAGGCATGGCGCTGGGCTGAAACAGAGTCTGTAAAGCAGGAAGCAGCCAAAAGAGGCTATGAGCTGAAATACAATGATGCTCAGGCTGTTCAGGCAAACCAGATCGCAGCGATCCGTTCTTTTATTGCACAGGGTGTAGACGGAATTCTTCTGGCACCCCAGGTAATGACCGGATTCGGTCCTGTTCTTGAAGAAGCTAAAGAAGCGGGAATCCCCGTTGTTCTTCTTGACAGACTGGTTGCAGAAGATGAAGATCTCTTTTTCACTTTCATCGGTTCCGACTTCGTATGGGAAGGTGAAGAAATGGCTAAAATCGTTGTTGAAGAAACAGGCGGAAAAGCCAGAATCGCTGAGCTCCAGGGAACTCCCGGTGCTGACCCCACAATCGACAGAAAAAAAGGTTTTGAAAACGTAATCAACGAGTACCCCGATATGCAGATCATCCTGTCTCAGACCGGTGACTTCAACAGAACCAAGGGTAAAGAAGTTATGGAAGCCTTTATGAAGGCCGAAGGCAACAATATCGATGTAATCTACTGCCACAATGACGACATGGCCATCGGTGCCATTCAGGCTGTAAGAGAGTATGGACTCGAGCCCGGACAGGACATCAAAATCTACTCCATCGACGGTATCAAAGATGCTTTCCAGGCCATGGTAGATGGCGACCTCAACGCAGTTGTTGAATGTACCCCCCTCCTCGGACCCCAGGGTTTCGATGCTCTTGAAGCTGCCTGGAGAGGTGAAACACTTCCCAAATGGGTAATGTCAGAAGACGGAATCTTCAGAATGGATGAAGCTGCCGCCCTGATAGACGGAAGAGCTTACTGATTTATTCATAAGCTGAATCAAGTTATTAAATCCCCCTGTTTCAGGGGGATTCATTTTCACAAATGCATGAGGTAAAGAAATGAGCGACAATCTCCTGGAAGCTATAGGAGTCAGCAAGTCATTCCCTGGTGTCAAAGCCCTTTCCAATGTGAATCTTCAACTGGGCCGCGGTGAAATCCACGGTCTTATGGGAGAGAACGGTGCCGGCAAATCAACACTGATTAAAGCCATCACCGGTGTGTACCCCCGGGATAACGGCCAGATCTTACTGGATGGTGTTGAGATCCATCCCACTTCTCCTTTAGATGCTGAAGCCCTGGGAATCAGTACTGTGTTTCAGGAAGTGAATCTGCTGAATAATCTCTCTGTAGCAGAGAACCTGGCCATAGGCCGTCAGCCCACCAAGAAAACCGGTACTCTGGACTGGAAAAAAATGAATGAAGATGCCCGGCGCATTCTTCAGAAATTCGAAATAGATATTGATGTAACAGAACTTCTGGGAAACTACTCCATCGCTATTCAGCAGATGGTGGCCATCGCCAGAGCTCTGGAACTGGATTCAAAACTGCTGATTCTGGACGAACCCACATCCAGTTTGAATCTCGATGAAGTTGAGAAGCTCTTCAAACAGATGAGACGTTTAAAGGAAGAAGGCCACTCCATTATCTTTGTGACCCACTTTCTGGATCAGGTGTTTGAAATTACGGATAAAATTACGGTACTCCGGAATGGAGAGTATGTCGGTCTGTTCAATACTGCTGATATGACCAAGATGGATCTCGTTTCCAAGCTGATGGGTAAGGAAATCGATGAACTCCATGAGTTTGAAAAACTCAGCAAGGAGCAGAAGCACAAAGAGCATCAGGAAGTTCTTCTGGAAACAGAAAAACTCGGTAAAAACGGATACATGGCTCCCATCGATATTGATATTGCCAAGGGTGATATTGTCGGCCTTGGCGGTCTGCTTGGTTCCGGACGTACAGAAATTGCCAAGATGCTCTTCGGCCTGGTTCACACCGATAACGGCGGCCTGAAGATCAAGGGAATCCACAGCAAAATCAGAAGCCCCAAACAGGCATTGATGAATCAGCTGGCCCTCTGTCCCGAAGACAGAAAAGAAGAGAGTATCATTCCCGATCTCTCGGTGAAGGAAAATATAATTCTGGCCCTTCAGGTCAAGCAGGGATGGTTTAAACCCCTCAGTGCCAAAAAGAAGGAAGAGATTGCCCAGAAATATATTGATCTGTTGAACATTAAAACACCCAGCTCCGAACAGGCTATAAAAAATCTCTCCGGCGGAAACCAGCAGAAAGTTATTGTGGCCCGCTGGCTGGCGACCAACCCCAATGTTCTGATTGTGGATGAGCCGACCAGAGGTATTGATGTGGGAGCCAAAACAGAAATCCAGAAACTGCTGCTTAAACTCAGCGGCGAGGGAATGGGTGTTCTGTTTATCTCCTCGGAAATTGAGGAAGTTGTACGCTGTTCCAACAAGGTCTATATCCTGCAGGACCGTAAGGTCGTCAACGAACTGCATGATGATCAGATCAACGAGCAGCAGATTATGCATGCCATTGCGGCCAAAGGAGATTCATAATGGATAAGACGAAAAAACCCCTTCCGTCCATCGTGTGGCCTCTGGCCGCCCTGGGGCTTATTCTTCTGTTTAATCTGATTTTCACAGACGGATTTTTCAGTATCACCATTAAAAACGGACACCTTTTCGGTTCCCTGATTGATATTCTGAAAAGATGTTCACCCACCATGATAATGGCAGTTGCCATGACCTATGTTATTGCCACCAGCGGAATTGATATTTCCATCGGTTCCATCCTGGCCATTTCCGGTTCTGTGGCTGCTCTTCTGGTCTGGGGAGGAAATACATCCTATCTGTCTGCAGGTGCGGATGTACAGCCGGCAGCTCTGTTTTTCATCATTGTTGTCCCTCTTCTGGTCTCCATGGTTCTGGGAGCGTTTAATGGCCTGATGGTTTCTGTTGTGGGACTCCAGCCTTTTATCGCCACCCTGATCCTGATGGTTGCCGGCCGCGGTATGGCTCAGCTTCTTACAGGCGGTAAGGTACTGAACTTCAGTCATAAAGGGTTCGAATTTGTGGGCAGGGGGTACCTCCTGGGTATACCCTTTCCTTTCATCATTGCTGTTCTCGTTATTGCTCTGGCGGCACTGCTGACAAAGCTGACTCCCATGGGGCTGTATATTCAGGCCGTGGGGGGCAACAAGACTGCCAGCCACTACTCGGGAATCAACACAAGAATGGTTATCTTCCTGGTTTATATCTTCTCAGGATTCTGTGCGGGTATCGCCGGCTTGATTCTGACCAGTGATATTACCGGTGCGGATGCGGGATTCATGGGGCTTTATATGGAACTGGACGCTATTCTGGCGGTTGTTATCGGCGGAACGGCCATGTCAGGAGGAAAATATAATCTGAAAGGAACCATTGTGGGTGTTCTGATTATTCAGAGCCTGACAACCACTATTCTGACCCGTGGTGTTCCGCCGGAGTATACCCTTCTGGTAAAAGCCGTGGTGGTTCTTGCCGTTCTGATTATTCAGTCTAAAAGAACAAGTGATTTTATTGAAAAAACGACCGCAAAAGTCAGTAAGGCAGGTGCAGCATGATATCAGCAGCAAAACTGGGTTTCTCAAGGAGAAACCTGCCCATAATCGCCACAATGACTGTATTCGTTGTGCTTTATATGATTGGAGGAATGACCTTCAGAGGATTCCTCACAAACCGTGTCTTCTTCAACTTGCTGACGGATAATGCGGTACTCGGAATTACAGCGGTGGGTATGACATTTGTTATCTTCACCGGGGGAATTGACCTTTCGGTGGCCTCTGTTGTGTCCACAACAGCCATGATTGTTGCGGTAATGACCCAGGCTGGTGTTCCCAACCTCTTTGTTATTATCTGTGCGATCCTTTTCGGTACCCTTCTGGGTCTGGTTATGGGATTCATCATTCATTACTTTGATGCTCCCGCTTTTATTGTAACTCTTTCCGGGCAGTTCTTTGCCAGAGGATTCGGTTATATTCTGAGTCTGGACTCCGTGCCTATTCAGTACGATTTCTACCAGAAGGCGTCGTCTTTCGGCATCAGGATCGGAAACGGCAAGCTCACACTGCCGGCCATTATCCTTCTTGTTGTGATAGCTCTGGGGATTTTCATTTCCAAAAAGACCAAACTGGGTAGAAATATCTATGCTCTGGGCGGAAATGAGCAGTCTGCTCTTCTTATGGGACTTCCTGTGGGCAAGACAAAAATCATTGTGTACACCATGAGCGGTTTCTGTGCGTCCCTGGCGGGATTTGTTTACACCTTCTACACCCTGTCGGGTTACGGTCTGGCAGCTATCGGTCTGGAAATGGATGCCATTGCTTCTGCTGTTATCGGGGGAACTCTGATGACCGGCGGTTACGGTACTATTTTCGGAACCCTTATCGGTACCCTGATCCAGGGTGTTATCAAGACCATAATCTCCTTCCACGGAGAACTGAGTGCTTACTGGATTAAGATTTTCGTCGGCGGTATGCTCCTCTCTTTTATTCTCCTTCAGAGGGTATTCGTCGCCGGTTCCGGAAAACGGGACTGATTTTAAAATGTTTCTAAGGCTGTCCTGCTTACCGGGCGGGGCAGCCTTCAATCAGGTTGCTTATGAGTAAAAAAACTGCAGTGATTCTGGCCGCCTTTCTGGCTTTCTGGATCTTCGGATTTACGGATACCCTTAAAGGTACAGTCCTACCCCTTATTCTGAAAGAAGGAACACTGTCCTACTCTTTAGGCGGGGCTCTTCTGGGATTCACCTATCTGGGATATTTTTCCGGTACCATGGGGTCTGTCTTCATTCTGAAATACAGTTTTGCCCCCTACCTGCTGTTTTTTGCTGTATTGTTCAGCTGTCTGGGAGCGTTCCTTTTCGGATCTTCAGCACAGGCTGTTTTTCTTTTCATGGCTGTTTTTATTATAGGAATCGGTTCAGGACTGATCGATGTTTCAGCCAATGTCACCGTGAAGATGAGTTCCTCGCCCGAAAAACTGGGAAGGAATATGAATCTACTGGCCTTTTTTCACGGTCTGGGAGCGATTATGGCTCCTGCCTTTGCCGGAGTTGTTCTGGGAAAGACCTCAAACTGGCAGATCGTTTATCAAACTGCCGCCCTGATTACAGC